>JALHOX010000078.1:0-1313 GCA_022842805.1 Phycisphaerae bacterium
TGATCGACCTCGCCGCGCCAGTTCCAGTGTGTCGGCACGCGCTCGGGCAATTGCGGGAAGTACCACGCCGAGGCTGCAAAGCCGGCGGCGACAAGCAGCAGGACCGTGATCAGTTGAGTGCGCGAGAGCATCATGAGCGCTGTTCCTCGGACAGGGGCGATTTCGAAGACTCGTCGGTCGGCGCGGCTTGGTTTGGCCCGGCGTCGCTGGTCTGTGTGCCGTTGTCGGGCGGCTCGCCGCGGCGGGGAGCGAAGTGCTCGATCGCGAAGGCGATAAGTTCATCCACGACACTCGCATTCAGGCGATACTCGATGAACTGGCCGCGACGCTGGTCTGCGACGAGGTCGGCTTGCTTCAGCGTTCGCAGATGAAACGACAAAGCGGTCGCGGGAATGTCCAGCGCCTTGCCGATGTCGCCGGCGTTTCGCGGGCCATCGCGCAGCAGCTTGAGGATGGCGCGCCGGCTGGGATCCGCCAGCGCTTTGAAACTCACATCAAACCCGAGCATCGCGAGACCTTTACAGTTGATCCACAGCTAAAAAATCAATTATTCAATATATGTTGAACTATAGCACAGATTGCCGTTATGGGCAAGAAAATCGCCCAGAAATCGTTATGAGGATTCTGGATAACTTATTATGAGACGTCGCATCAGGCTGCTGGTCAGCGAGCCGCCGGCTCCAAGGACAAGGCATAGCGCCGCCGGTTGCCCCACAGTGTGACGATCGGTGCCCTCCCGCATCCATGTCGGCGTACCGAATCCAGCCGCGCGACGCGATCGTCGAGCGATGGATGCTTGCGGAGAACTGATCGTGATGAATGCCGCCGAGATCGCGCCGAACGAAATGTCGCTGAGTGACTCTCGCCACACGCCGCGCCGCCCGGCGCTGATCGTGAGTTGGGCGCTGCAGGGGATCGTGGCGCTGATTCTGGTGCAGACACTCTTCTTCAAGTTCACCGCCGCGGAAGAGTCGGTCTATATCTTCCAGACGCTCGGCATGGAGCCCTGGGGTCGCATCGGCAGCGGCGTCGCGGAGCTGATCGCGGCGGTGCTGCTGCTCACTCCTCGCACCGTCATCTACGGAGCGGGGCTGTCCTTAGGTGTGATCAGCGGCGCGATCATGAGCCATCTGACAAAGCTGGGAATTGTCGTCAAAGACGACGGCGGCCTTCTGTTCGCCCTGGCATTGACGGTGTTCTTCGCCAGCCTGATCATCCTCTTGATCCGCCGGCGCGAGTGGCCATTGGGGCTTGCCGCCCGAATTGGTCTCTAACCGATCGCCCGCGGTTCTGCCTCGCCGCACGATGATTCG
>JALHOX010000078.1:1323-13184 GCA_022842805.1 Phycisphaerae bacterium
ATTCGTGCGGCGGCGCCAAAAGGAAGCCCGATGGCTCTTTCAGATGCCGTTCAGGTCGTCCCTCCTCCTGATCCCAATCTTGCCGAAACAACCACATCCGCCGGGCTGCTGCGTCCGCTGGCCCATTTGCTGGACGAATTGGGCCATTTGGTGGCGCGGCTGAGCGATGAGCAGTTCACGCGGCGCGACGCAGGGGGCGTGCGCGGAAGTATCGGCGGACATCTGCGGCATGTGCTCGACCACATCGCCACGCTGGTCGGCGCCGCCGACAGTGCGGACATCTGCTACGACCACCGCGCCCGCGGGACGGCGGTGGAGTCGTCGCGCGCGGCGGCGGCGGAGCGAATCGCCACGCTTGCGACTGGTCTCGCCCGTATCGCGTCGCGAAGCGCGCATGCTCCGCTTCGGCTGAGCGCGCGGCTGACGCCCGACGGGGCGATGGAAAACATGCCCACATCGCTGGCGCGCGAGATCGCGTTTGTGCAGAGCCACACGATCCACCACAACGCGTTGATCGCGGCTCTGGCGCGAGTGCAGGGGGTGGAGCTCGATGACGATTTCGGCTTCGCGCCGGCGACGCTCGCCTATCAGCGTGCGAGCGGGGAGTAGCGCCCCGGTCCATCGCGCTCGCGCGAAAGCTCAAATCGCATTGACTGCGCCGCCGCCGGGGGGACACAATGAAATTTCGCCTCCAGCGCGCCGGGAGATCAGCGTATGCGCTGTCACACTTCGGTCCTTGTGTTCGCCTTGGCCTCGTCGTCTCCGTTGCTCGCGCAGTCCCTGAACATCGCCATCGGCCCGCCGACGATTTCGCCTTCCAGCAGCTACGCCGGCGCGGGGCGGCCCGGCGTTTGGAACGCCATCCAAGCGCTCCACGCCTCGTCGGCCTTCGGCATCGTCGATGTCGACGGCAACGCCACCAGCGTCCGCATTCGCCAGATCGGCGGAATGATCTCGCGCAGCACGAATGACCCGGGCACGAGCGGCGACGACGAGAAGTTGATGGATCACTGCATGGTGACCACCAACCCGACGCTCGAAACCTGCATCTTCATCGACTTCCTCGAACCCGGCGAATATGAGGCCATCGTCTACGCCATGATGCCGGCGCAGCCCGGCGTGCGGGCCTATGTCAGCTCCGACGAAGAGCCCGGCTTTCCGCGCATCATCGTCGGCGGCGCGTGGCCGGGGCAGCACCAGGAGTTGATCACCTATTCCCGCCATCATTGCATCGTGGGCCCCACCGGCCTGCTGCGGCTGCACTCGGGCATCGTGCCGGGCGATCCGGCGGCGCTCGGCGCGGCGATGAACGGATTTCAGATTCGCAAGCTGCCCCCGCTGCTGATCGGCGATTTGAATTGCGATGGCGTGGTCAGCGTGGGCGACATCGCGGGCTTTGTGCTGGCGCTGACCGATGCACCCGGCTATGTGGCGGCCAACCCGGCTTGCAACATCGACCACGCGGACATCAACAACGACGGCGTGGTGAGCGTGGGTGATATTGCGGGTTTTGTGGCGCTGCTGACGGGCGGGTGATCAGCGCGCACGGCGCCGCCGCCGGCGGGCCTTCGCCGTTTCCGTGAACACACTTCGTCACGGGCGGTCGTTTTCTCAGCGGCACACGAATTGGAGAAAGAGAAACACGGACAAGCGGCGTACCGCTTGTCCGTGTCACCTGTCTTGCCCTCAGGACTTGCGCGACGCGTTAGCCGCCAAATCCCGGAAACTGGTTCGGATCGAAGGGCGGAAAGTCGTCGCCGTTCGCGCCCGCCGGGCCGTCGGCGCCCTGCGCGTCGACCGGGAATTCGAAGTCGATGTCTTCACCCAGGCCGCGCAGTAGGCTTTCAATCGCGTCCTTCACGTCGTCAGAAACAACCACGTCGCCGGGGTTGTCGGCTAGGGCCTGAATGTCTTCGACGCTGTTGAGGTTGTTGTCGTTGAGGAAGGTCACCACGGCTTCGGCCTGCTCGTCTTCGAGCGACGGCACTTCGAGCCCGAAGTTATCGATCGCAAAGTCGGTCGCGACCTGAATCTCGTCCGGAGTCAAACTGCTGAGCTGCCCGCCCGCCAGCTTCGCGGCCGCCGTCAAGATGCTCCCGCCGCCCTGATTCGAGGTGCGGCTCGGGCTGCTGAGGCAGCCGAACTGGGCCAAACCAAAGCCGCAGGCCAGCGCGACGCCCATTCCGATTTTCATCCCACGCATGCAAATGTCTCCCAGCGGCCGCGGCGAAGCCCAATGCGCGGCGCGTCCCCGTGGGGCCGAATCACGGCAGACGGTCGCGTACGCGTTCGGGGTCGAAGTCCACGAACAGGTCCTGCAACACGCCATCGGGGATCGTGTCTGGAAGATTGATTACGTTCGAAGGCTCGGCAAGAAACGCCGCCAGCTCGTCCGCGTTATCGATGTCCTCGGCCCGAAAAAGATTTACGATGGCCTGTGCGTTCGCGTCGTTGAGCGTGGCGCCCACCTGCGAATCCTCCGCGGTCGCGGCATCGCCATAACTCTGCACTTCGTCCGGGGTCAGGTCCGTAAACTGGTCGAGGGTGACCTTGTTAAATGCGGACGTCAGGTCGCCGCCAAACTGGTTGCCCAGCCGCTCGTCGCGCAGAAACGCGTTGATCGTCGAGTCCGAAAGCCCCTCCAGCCGCAACAGCTCGCGTTGCTCCTGGGGCGACAGATTGGCGTCGCCGACGATTCGGTTGACGTCGACGAACTCGGTCGGAAAATCGAACCGCGTCGCCTCGGGGCAGCCGCCGATGGAGAGCGCCGCGACCAGCATAATCCCGGCGGCGACAACGATTTTGAAGCCACGCGGAGCAGTCTGGTTGGCGAGGTTGTTTCGACCGGTGCGGGGTGACAGATGCGAAACCAAGACTCACTCCGAGCAATGTTGCGCCCGCTGCGCGACGCGCCGGACGCCCGGCGAGCCATGCAACGAACATCGCGGCGGAATTGTACAACGCCGGGCAACGGCAGCCAGCAGGGGGCGATGGATCGCGATAGGGGGAAGCGAACCCGCAGCGGAACGAGCGGGCGTTATCCGTTCTCGTTCGTCGCAGAATCGAGCAACGCCGCCAGGATCGGCGAATTCGCCGCCGGCATATCGAGTGTGCGGAGCTCGTCGTCGCTCACCCAGCGAACCTCGGCGCTGCCGATCGCGCTCGCCCGGCCGGCCGCGGCCTCGCAGCGAACCGGGATCACGGTGACGTGTCGCTCGGGATAGTCGAACTCGACCGCAGGCAGGCGGCTGCGCGCCGCGGCGTGAAGCCCGCACTCCTCCAGCAACTCGCGCACCGCCGCCTGTTCCGGCGTTTCGTTCGCCTCGATCTTGCCGCCGGGAAACTCCCACAGCCCGCCAAGGTGTGCATGGTCGTGCCGACGAGCGACGAGCCAGCGTGCGTCGCGGCGCACGATGGCGATTGCGACGAGGAGTGTCTTGCGGGAAGAAGCGGACATCGTGAGGGGTCCAATCTAACGGCGGGCCGGACGGATTGCGCCTGGGAAATCGGAAATTCGAAGTCGCCGACCGGGAGCGGTTACGGACATTCGCGACCCGCCACAGGTAAAATCATAAACCATTATGGACAAATAGTTTAAGAATAATATCCGAAGCCCGACGTTTTGCCCATGCGCCGATAGACACCCCCGAACGATTCAGGTATCATTTGGCTTGATCATCGAGGTCGACACCGGGGTGTGGATGTCGACGCTCACAGCTTGTGTTTGAACGGCTGTTCTAGCCGTGGCGCACTTCCGGGACTGACCGAAGGGTCCGGTCCCGGAAGTTTTTTTTGCCAGCCGCGCCATCACCCGTCACACTCCGCTGATCATGGCGACCAACATCAGCAACAACCCTTCGCGAGCCCTGCACGATGGCGGCCAGCCGTCACGCGTCGTCGCTTCCGTTCGCGTCCTCGACGTGCGAAAGCCCTGTCGCGAGCACGTTTGGGTCGAATTCGATGCTCGATCCCTGCCGGCGTCCGAGCCGGGACAGTTCCTGCAAGTCGTCTGTGCCCCCGATGCGGCGATTCCCGATCACGCGGTCGATTGGACCGAGGGCAGGCTGCCGCAGCTTTCCGGCGTCGATTGGCAGGGCCGCACGCCGCAGGTCCGACGGCCATTCAGCATCGCTGATCGCTGGACGGCTGCCGACGGCGGCGATCGGGCCGCGATCATCTCGCGCGCGATCGGCCCGGGCACGCGCTGGCTGGACAATCTGCAACCCGGTGCAATGCTCTCCATCACGGGCCCGCTAGGGGTCGGCTTCGCCATTCCGCCGATCGGGCGGCCGCTGGTGCTGATCGGCGGCGGGGTGGGTATTCCGCCGTTTTTGTATCTCGCCCGGCGGCTTCTGGAGCTTGGCCATCGCGATCTGACACTGATCTTCGGCGTGCAGTCGCGCGATTTGATGCCGATCGAGGTTGTCGCCAGCCCGGCCCCGGACGGCGCGGCGAGCGCTTGTCTGCGCTTGCCCAGCGGTGACGCGCCGCCGGCGATTGTCACCACCGACGACGGCTCGCTTGGCCTGCGCGGCCGCGTCACCGACGCGCTGGCGGCGTGGCTGAAACAGCGCGGGGAATCGGGCCGAGCCGCGCTGGTTTATGCCTGCGGCCCCGAGCCGATGTTGCACGCCGTCGCCCGGCAGACGCGGGCTGAGTCGCTCGAGTGCCAGCTTTGCATCGAGCGGCTCATGGGCTGTGGGCTGGGCACCTGTCTTTCCTGCATCGTCCAGACGCCCTGCGCGCGCTCCGCCGCCGGTTGGCGCTGGACGCTGTCCTGTTCGAGCGGTCCGGTGTTTGATCGCGATGCGCTGATCGAGTTTGCCCACTAACGACCGCGGCGGCGCCACGGCTCACTGAGCCGTGGCACCAGATTGCGCGATGGCTTACAAAGCCGTGGCATGACGGCGCGTGACGTGCAATAATCGGGGTTGAAGGAGTGCTGCCATGAAACTTCGCCGGGCATTCATCGCGTCGTGCTGCGCGGCCTTGTTGCCACTGCTGTCGGGGTGTCGCAGCGGTGGGATTCCCCTGCTGAACTTCATCCCGCTCGCCAAGCCGGTCGGCATGCTGCTGGTGACCGACACACCGCTCGAATCGGCCGACGCGCTGATCCGCCACGAACCGTTTCGCAAGGCGTTTTCGACCGAGCTCAAGCGTGAGGTGCACCTGGAGCTCGCGCTGCCGCTGTTGCTGGAGCCGCAACTGGGCGTCGGCTGGCAGCAGTTCGCGCTCGTTTCGCCGGCGCAGTACGCGGCTCTTTCCAAGCCGGCCGATTTCTCGGTCGTCGCCATCGCAGGCGAATCGGCCGACGCCGCCTCAAGAACGGCCAAGATCGTGGTGCGGGCTGATTCGGAGCTGCAGAGCATCTCGCAATTGCGCGACAAGGTGGTCGCCTTCGGCCCCGCAGAAGATTCCCGCACCTTTTTCGCGGCGATGGTGCTCCTCGAGAGCGAGGGCGTGTCGCGGAATCAACTGAAGCGGCAGATCATCCCCGTGCCCGGCTCGCTCCTGCACCTGGGCAAGCCCGAGGAAATCGCCCGCTCGGTCGCATCCGGCAGCGCCGCCGCCGGCGTACTCGACGATTCCTATTGGCGGCGTCTGCCCGAGCGCGGCGTGGGGGACGAACTCGCTCGAGCGAGCTTCCGCGTGATCGGCGAGACGATGGCTCTGCCCGATCGCGTGGTTCTCGGTTCGCCCAAGGTTGATGCGGAGACGGTGCAAAAGACCAAAGACTTCCTCTTCGCCGCCGGCAAAAAGCACGGTTCCGCCTTGGCCGAAATCCGACTCGGCGGCTATGCCCCTGCGACTGACGCCGATGTGGAGAACATGCGGCGGCTGGCCAGTGTTCAGGGGCTGTTCCCCTCAAAGCCGAAGCCCGCGAGCGAGGAATAGCGGGCGGCGCCGCGATCTCCAACTTACAACTCGACGTAACGCTCGCCATCGCCGGCGCCGCCGGTTGGGGAGCCGGCGCGTGCAGCCTGCCCGGCTACAGTGACCATCGATGGGGAACGACGCCCCGAAATCATTCACGCCCGAAAGCGCGCGCGATGCGGCGCGCGCCGACTGGACCTGCCTCGAATGCGACTACTCGCTCGCCCACACGAGCGAAGATCGCTGCCCGGAGTGCGGGGCCGCATTCTCGCCCTCAGAGATGGCAACGCTTTTCAGCAACGCGCAGACGCCGAGCTATCCATGGGATACTCACAAAGGCGTGCGCGAGTGGTTCGCGATGATGCGAATGATGGTGCTGGGCCCCAGCGGAGAGTTGCAGCGCCGGATGTCGTGTGTGCCGGACGGCGACGCCGCAATCGCGTTTGCATTCGTCAATTACACGCTGACACCAATTCTGATCGGAGCGGAAGCGATCTGCCTTGCGATGGTGGCAGTCGTGCGCGGCGACGCGCCGGGAATCGAACTTTTTTTCGGGGCGGCGCTCTCCGTAGCCTGGGCGATCCTGATGTTTTTCTACGAGCTGATGCTGTCGACGATGCTCTCAAGCTGCCTCACGCCGAAGCGGCAACGACCGGGATGGGCGCCATGGGCGGTGTTGGTCCACTATCCCTCAGCCTACCCGACGATGATCGTGGTGCTGAATCTCATCGGTGGCGTTCTCGCGCTGATTGCGTCGGTGATCGCGATGCTGATGTCCGTACTGCTCCGGATCGACGTGTACCCATACCTGGCGCTGCTATCGGCTGCGCTCGTCGTCTTCCCGGCGATGACACTGTGGCTCACGTGGGCGTTGCAGATTGCAAGCAGCGCGATAATCGTATCGCGACCCTCTGCGATGCGCGGGGTCGTCGCCGCGATGCTGATCTTGCTACTCGCCTTCGGCTTGCTGATGCAAGGGCTGTGCGTGGCTTCGCTCACGGTGTTTACCACGGCTCGGCTGCTCACGCGTACGGAAGTGGCGATGCCCTAATGTCGAACGTCCGCCACAACGCCAGCAACCCCCCGGCGAAGGCCACGACCGATGCGGCAGTGGAGACCGCAACGCCAACACGTCGGAATGCTGGATGGCGGCCCGGACGAAGTCTCCCCCCACGGCTTCCAGCGGTGAAAAACGCCCGCCCGGCTCAACCACCCGTCAGCAGTGCTACAAACGGACCGATATCGCCAACGCTCACCACCGCGTCCAAATTCAGGTCTGCCGCGGCGGCGCTGCACTGCGGATACTCGCTCGCATACGCCGCCGGGTTCGTCAGCACCAGCACAAAGCCCGCGATGTCGCCGACGCTGATAGCGCCGTCGCAGTTCATGTCACCATCGAGCAACTCGCTCCTGAGCCGTGGCCGATCGAAGGGAAACACCTCGGCCGCCACGCGCGGGTCGGTCAGGCCCGTGCGAAGAAACTCAACCAGATCCGCGGCGGCGGACGCGGTGATCGAAATCTGCGACATGACCGGATCGCGATTGTCGGCAAACTGCACGTTGCCGATGTTGCGATAAAAGTCCACCACCTGCTCAAGCGTGGTCAGCCGGCCGTTGTGCATGAAACGATTTTGCAGCCCCACGTTTCGTAGCGAGGGCGTGCGGAATTTGCCGCGATCGGCCGACAGCCCGCTTACCTCCTGCCGACCCGTGTCCTCCACCGGCGGGCGCAGGCCGATGTTCAGAAAATCGTGCGTGGTGAATTGGGCGCCCGTGTGACAAATCGTGCATTGGCTCGCGGGGGCGTTGAACACATCCAGCCCGCGCCGCTCCGCCGGGGTCAGCGCGTTCTGATCGCCGGCGTTGAAGCGGTCCCACGGCGACTGATTGGGAATCAGTGTGCGCTCATACGTCGCGATCGCAAAGGCGATCCGTTCGGCGGTGATATCCGGCGTCCCAAACGCCGCCGCGAATAGCTGCGGATAAGTTGCGCCCGATTGAATGCTCGGCGCGATGTCCGCCGGAATGTCGGAGGCCATCGCAAGCGGTCGGGCGCCCTGGAGCTTGGCGCGCACCTGCGCCCAGGTTCGCCCGAGGTGCCCCATCTCCACCTTGTTGAGGATCGGCTCAAGCGCCTGATTTTCGAGTGCGCCGCTCTCAAAAATCGTCGTCACGCCCGTCTCGGGATTGACGAACACGCCGCCGCGTCGGCCATCCCAGAACTGAAAGCGGTCGGAGTACGCGGCCATCAGGACAGACGGCGCGAATCGCCTCGTGACCTGCGGCTCAAAGCCGAACAGTGGATCGGCGACCGGATTCTGATTGGCGTCGCGTGCCACGACGCCGGGCGAGCCGAGCACGTCGTCGGCCGTGTTGAAAAGCTGATCGCGGCCGGGGTTGCGACCGACGCGCGGATCGGTGCCGCCCGCGCTGGGGATATGGCACGTGCCACACGCGATCGTGTTATCTGAGGAGAGTTGCTCTTCCCAAAAGAGGATCTTTCCGAGGATTCGCTTCGGCTCGGTGACCAAATTCTGAGCAGGAAACGGCGGCGGCGGAAGCGGCGGCAGGGCGACGGCGGAGGCCGCGAGACCGGCGGCGATTAGTGCGGCGGCGGTAACGCGTCGCTGAGTGTGATGGAGAGGTTGGACGTACACCGTGCCTTCGATCATGGCTGAATGGAAGCGCCTAGTTCGATGCATACCGCCATCTCCGGTTCATCGAGGGCTGAGATGCTGACCTGCCGCGATAGACCCGCCAGCGCACAGGGCCGCGAGACGAGTAACAGTTTACCGAATCGTGTCGGGGCAGCGAAAGAAGTGACGCCAGCGGCACCGTCCGTCGGGCTGGCGGCGCGTCTCGGTTGCCCGGGCGCGTGCCCGAGCGAACACACTCCTACTGGTCGTGAATCCGGGCCGGGCGCCGGCCGGCCGACGATTGCCACTGGTTTCAACCGGTGGAGACCGGCCAATTCCGCTTGCCCGAATCTCTGCGCTTCACTTTTTCAGCGGGCTTCAGCCGGGCTTGAGTGCGGCGGGTGCTGAGTGATAAGCCAATGAGCAGTTTCGCCGCCGACTCTCACATGTACCCTCTGCGACAATCATCGACTCTTCGTGTTGCTTTTTGACTGGCGCAATGCCCGGATCTCGGCGATCAATCGCGGCACCGCCTGCCGTGCGGCGGCGATGAAGTCGTAGTCGGCGATTGTGGCACCCGATAGTTCGATGTCATCGCCGGCGGTCATGATGAAATGCGACCCGCTTTCGCAATCGCGCCCCTCGATGTACGAAGTCCACGGCCCCTTCGTCGCCGCATCACATAGCTTTTCGAGGCGATCCAATTCTTCTTCGGTGATGTCAGACGAGTCTTGCATTGCGATGACCTCCTCACAAAGAAACTGCGCATCGGGCTATTCTCGCTTCGGAAGATGCTTCGCCCCCGCGCCACAAAAACCGCCAATCTCCGCCACGCCTAACGCGCGCGGCATCCCGTTTGCGTCGCGCAAGCGTGTTTCACGTGAAACAGATTTGCCGTCAGCGAGTGCGGGCGGGGCTGGCTATCTGCGCGACCGCGCGGGCTGAAGCCCGCGGCTCGTCGATTCAAGAAGAAAGGCAGGGCGCGGCGAACCGCGGCCTGCCCTTTCAAAAAACCGTCAATCCGGCATTACTCGATCACGATCAACCGCCGCGAGCCTTTTCCGGCGCCGCCGCGATCTTCGCCGGCCAGGGCATGCGGCCCGCCAGCTTTACGCGGAGCTGCAGCAGGGCCATTTCGAGCTGCGGGTCGAATTCGGCCGCCGGGTGCGGGTCGGCGTTGAGTCGCTCGATGTCCGCGTCGGCCAGCAACGGCGTGTCGAGTTCCTCGTCTTCCTCGCCGTCGCCCTTCTTCTTTTTCTCGTCGTCCTTCAGCTCCTTCAGCGCGGCGGCGCTGAGCGCGGGCTTGCTGGTCGCGGTGCGGCCGTTGTTGATCACGATCGCCTGATTCTGGCGACGGATGATCTCGCGCTCTTCCTTCGGCGTCGCTTTCACTTCCTGATCCGGGTCGACGCCCCACACTTCGGCGTCGGGCGCCTTGTGCGGCGATCGGCCGTTGGGCAGGTAGTAGATCGCGGTGGTCAGCTTGAGCCGGGCGGGCGAGCGACCGAGCGGGAAGACGCGCTGCACGCTGCCTTTGCCGAAGCTGCGCTGGCCGATGACGATGGCGCGCTGATGATCCTGCAGAGCGCCGGCGAGAATCTCCGATGCACTCGCGCTGGCTTCGTTGACCAGCACGACCAGCGGCGTCGAGCCTTCGGGCGTGTTGCCGCTGGATTTGGTCTGCTGGTGCTCGGCCTGCACGCGGCCGCGGGTGGAGACGACTTCGCCCTCGCGCAGAAACGCGCTGACGATGTCGACCGCCGTATCGAGCAGGCCGCCGGGGTTGTAGCGGACGTCGAGCACGAGGGCTTTCATGCCTTGCTTGCGGGCTTCGCTCAGGGCGTTGCGCAGTTCGCCGTCGGACTCGGGGTGAAAGCCGACCAGACGGATGTAGGCGATGCCCTCTTTCGGGTCGATCAGGTAGTTCCACTCGTCGCCGCGCGTACCGGGCACGCGCTCGTAGCCGCGCACGGTGCGAATGACGATGTTGCGGCGGGTGAGTTCAAACGGGATTCGCTCGCCGGTGGAGGGGCGGTACATCGTGAGGACGACTTTGGTGCCCGAGGGGCCCATGATGTTCCGAACGGCGTCGTCGGTGCTCCAGCCCTTGGTCGTCTTGCCGTCGACTTCGACGATCAGGTCGTCGGGCTGCACGCCGCCTTCGAGGGCGGGGGAGCCTTCGAGCGGGGTGGTGACCTTGAGCCGGCCGGAGTCTTCGTCGATGCCGAGCTGAATGCCGACGCCTTCGAAGCCGCCGAGCATCATTTTGTCGAAGTCGGTGGCGTCGGCGGGCCAGATGATGGAGGTGTAGGCGTCGAGCTGCTCCAGCGCGCCGTCGAGGAACTCGACCACGAGCAGCCCCTCGGGGATGCGCACGGTGGCGTCGTTCAGCTCGCGGACTTTGTCGAAGAGCTCGCGGACGTCGCGGGCCATGAAGCGTTCCTGCTTCGGCACCTCGGCGGCGATCTGGTCGAGCTTTTCGATGAACTGCTTGCGGGCCTCGTCGTTTTTCAATCCGTCGAGATAGCCGCGGAGCTTTTTCGATTCGGCCAGGGTGTGCAGATACTTCAGCCCGCCTTCGGCCACCTTCTTGAAATCGGGCCGCTCGAAATAGCGGTCGTTGATCACCTTCAGCGCGTCGTGCAGTACGGGCGTGGCGACATCGACGATGCGGCGATCGAGGGCCTCGCGATCTTCGTAGAGCACGTCGACCCGCAGGTGGCGGGCGGCCTCTTCGCGGAGCGGGTGAAAGCGGCTCTTTTCGCCCTGAATTCGCTCCAGCGCCAGGTAATACGCATGGGCCTTGCCCCAGTCGGCGGCCTTTTCAAACTTGTCGGCCTCGATCGCGGCCTTGGAGCAGAGCTCCTCGATCCACGGCTCGCGGGCGAAGGCCTTTTCGTCGGCGGCATAGGACATGGCCCGCGCGGCGAACATCATGGCGAGGTAGAGCTTGCCCTCGCCGCCCTTGGCGATCTCGGCCTTGGCCTGCTCGACGTTCCAATCGAAGGTTTTCTGACGGATATCGTCTCGCGAGGTCACCAGCGAGCGATAATGATCGAGCCAGCCGGAAACGCGCGTCAGCTCGTTTTTGGACGTGCCCTGGTTGGCGGCCTGCAGCTCCTTGAGCCGGGCGATGCCGGCGTCGACATCGCCGCGGAGGATGGCGGCGTACGCCCCCGAAAGCTCGTCGGCACGGAGGGTGGGGGCCAGCAGTAGGCCCGAGAAAACAACGCACAACGCCCCCCGCACGATCGCTCGAACGGACATTCGCAATCCTTTCGTGTCCCGATGCGCCCGGTCCGCGCCGCGAAAAGGCTCGCTCGGCGCGGATTGGCGCAGGTTTTCCTATTA
>JALHOX010000079.1 GCA_022842805.1 Phycisphaerae bacterium
CGGTGGTGATCGTCACGTCGCGGGCGTTGCTGACCGCGCGGCCGTGCAGGCCCGCGTCGCTGACGGCTTCGACGTTGCTCCGCGCCACGCCGTGGAAGGTGTCGGCCACGGCGCCGCCATCGCCGATCGCTTCGCCGCCGAGGTCGCCGCGGCTCACGGCGCGCACGCCGCTGATCGAGACGCCGCCGACGCTGGTCGCGGTCGAGTTCGAGCGGCTGATGGCGCGGCCGAAGCGGACTCCATCGGCGATCGCATCGCTATCGCTGACCGCGACGCCGCCGATCGTGAAGGCCGTGCTCTCGCTATCGGCGATGGCCGATCCGCCGAAGACGCCGCGTGCGTCGGCGTTGGCGTTGCTGAGGGCGGTGCCGTGGTCGGCGGCGGCGACCGATCGGCTGTCGGCGAATCCGTTACCGCTGCCGATGGCGGTGCTGTTCGACTGCGCCTGGCCGCCATTCGCGGCGACGGCGTAGGATTGCGAGCGGGCGTTGCCGACGGCGGTCGCGGTCGAGACGGCCGAGCCGCCGTTGGTGGCGATGGCGACCGAGCGGGCCTCGCCGGCAAGGCCGGGGGCGGTAAGGATCGCGGCAGACAAGACAAAACCGGCAAGAGTCGTCAGAATCCGTTTCATGGCACAAGCTCCTTTTTCGCTCGTTGCGTTCGGCGTCGTTTGGGGCCTACTGGGCCGGGCGGCGCGGGGTGCGAATCGCGAAGAAGGACGAACCGCGGGACCGGGTATTCGCGCGGAAGCTCTTGCAGGGACACGGGTTCCGACAGTTGGCGGCATTTGTGAAAAGCGGTCGCGGGATTGAATAAGTACGCTCCTTCCGACGTCGAACAGGTCGAGCGGGCGCTCGTTGCTCAGGCTTCGGCCGGGGCGCGGGCGGCACAAGAGGAGTTGTTTGTGCGGCACCGAGACGCCGCGTTTCGGGCCGCCTTTCGTATTACCGGACGTCACGAAGACGCTCTCGACGTCGTTCAAGACAGCTTTGTCAAAGCGTTTGCGCGGCTCTCGTCGTTTCATGGCGATTCGAGTTTCAAGACCTGGCTGCTGCGGATTGTCGCCAATCAGGGCCTCGATCTGCTGCGAAAACGAAAGCTGCGGCTGGCGTCGTCGCTCGACGCGGGTCTGCACGATGACGATGAAACGGGCGGAGGAATTCCCGAGCCCGCCGCCGCCGGCGAAAATGCCATGGAGTCGGCGATCGAGAATTCCGAAGCCGCCGCCCGCGTCCAATTAGCGGTCGACCGGTTGCCGCCCGAGCAGAAGGCGGTCTTTGCGATGTACGCGACCGGCGATATGACCTATGGGCAGATCGCGGAGTCGCTCGGCGTGCCGATCGGAACGGTCATGAGTCGACTTTTTCACGCGCGGCGCAAGCTGCGTGAGTTGCTACCAGACTTGGCGGACGAGGCCGGGTCTTCTGACGGAGAATCATGAGTCCGCATCGAAAGACAACTTTGATCGCCGCGGTCGCCAAAGGCCGGCTCGACACACTGTCGCCGGTGGATGTGGCGGCGCTGAGCGAACTGCTGAACGCGGATGACACGCTGGCGGCGCAGGTCGCGGCGATGCCCGCGAGGCAGCAGTCGTGGAGCGAGCCGGCGGTGGCGACGCCCAGCGGGGCGGAGTGGGATCGCGTTTGGGCGGGAGTTTCGAGTGAGGTAGGCGCGGCGGCTTCGCCTTCGCGCGGTGTCGCGCGGCCTGCGACCATGCGAGCTTGGAGCCTGCGGCCCTTCGCGGCTGCGGCCGTATGCGTGCTGATGGTCAGCGTGCTGACGCGCTTCCGGCCCGCGCTTGCCAACCCGCCGCTTGAACTCGATCGCGCGTCCGAGATCGCCACGCTCGATGTATCGGACGACTGCTCGGCGTTTGTCGTGGATTGCGAAGATTCGGGGCCGATCGTGTGGGTTGTGGAGAACGATGAGTAATTTCCCAGTCAGCGCGGGCGGGAATTCGCGGTTCAGCGTCTTCGGTCGCGGGCTGATCTTGGCGGCGATCGTGCTGCTGGCTGCACCGCCGGCGCGGGTCGCGCTGGCGGAGCCTCGCGGAGACGACCTGAAGTTCGATATCGAGACGCTCTCGATCCGGGCCACGCTGCGAAACGCCGAGGTCTCGCCCAAGCTGCGCGACCTGGCGGAAAAGTTGCGGCAGGAGTTTCGCTTCACCGGTTACACGGTCGAGAAAGATTCGAATTGCAAGGTGGATGAGGCCGGCGAAAACTGTAAGCACGATCTGGGCTCGAAGTACGAAATTCACGTGCAATATCAGGGCGTGAATGAGCAGGGCAAGGTGAAGATCGAGCTTGTGGTCATGCATCGAGACGATAAAAAACTCAGTTCAACGGTCGCGGTTACGCCGGGGAAGACGGCGCTTTTCGGCGGCTGGGATCTGCCGGGTGGCGATAAGCTGATCGTCGCGATTACGCCGACGCGGCGCGATTGACCGCAACGCGCTGAAATCGCCGCGGCTGGGTATAATGGGGGTGCGTGGGCGAATTTGCCGAAGCAATCGGGCGGCAGCGAGGCGACCAGCCGTAGCGTGCCGCTAACCTTGGGCGGCGTCCGCGTGTTTGAAATCCGGAAAGTTCTCCTCTCTGCGTTGTTCGACCGAGCGTCAGATTATTGCCTGGACCGATGAGTTGAACCCCGGGGGACGGCGATCGACAATCGCCTCGGCGTAGGCGCTCCATGCGGGCGCGTGGCTTGGGCCGTCGGCTGTCTCCCATCCTTAGAGCAGGGTTCATGCAATGGACGCCCACCGGCAAAGGCGGAAGGAGACCTGTTCAATAACGAATAGCGAATTTCGAATATCGAATTGAAGGCGCGTGCGACGGCACCCTCTGCAATTCGCTATTCGAAATTCGCTATTCGCTATTGCTTTCCCCCACCCCAATCGCCGACGCCGTCGCTAGCCCGGCGGTGTGCGAGATGCTCACCAGGATTTGGGTGATTCCGAGTTCGCTCGCCAGCTTTGCGGTCTGATTTTGCAGCGTGCAGATCGGTTTGCCGAGCGGGTCGGGCAGGATCTCGATGTCGGTCCATTCGATCCCGCCGCGCCAGCCGGTGCCGAGCACTTTCAGCACAGCCTCTTTTGCAGCGAAGCGCCCGGCGAGGCGGATCGCGGCGATCTTCGATTCGCAGCAATACGCTCTCTCGCGCGGGGTGAAGACGCGGTCGAGGAAGCGCTCGCCATGATCGCGCTGCATGCGTTCGATGCGAGCGATCTCGACGATGTCGATGCCGTGAGCGAGGATGCGCGTTGCCATGCCGACGAGTGTAAAGGCGACCGTCGGGCGGAGCCCATGGGCCGCGTCGAATCGGGCGTGTTGCGCCTCGAATCCGCGGCGGACCGGCTGCGAAAGCGCGCCTAGTATTGTGCCTCAATCCGGAAGCGTGTCGCGCAAGACGCCCGGAAGTCCTCTTTCCGACGCCGCCGCGGCGCGGGGAAGCCACCTTGAGCGAGTCGAATCGAAAATCTGCGACCACGCTGGCATCGCTTCTGACGCTGGTGGAGCGCGGCTATGTGCCCGACGTCGCCATTCGGGCCGGCATTCGGCG
This sequence comes from Phycisphaerae bacterium, assembly GCA_022842805.1. GTDB lineage: Bacteria > Planctomycetota > Phycisphaerae > UBA1845 > Fen-1342 > JALHOX01. The sequence continues at coordinate 3,562 of JALHOX010000079.1, forward strand.
CCTCTGCGCGGCCGGCCTGAAGACGCGCGGGGAGATCGAGTCACTGCAGCGCCAGTGCGAGGAGTTTCGCGCGGCGATGGCGGCCGGCCCGATCGCCGTCGACACGCGCGCGGCGAATGAGCAGCACTACGAACTGCCCGAGGCGTTCTTCGGCCTGTGCCTCGGGCCGCATCGCAAGTACAGCGGTTGCTATTGGCCGAGCGGAGTCTCGACGCTGGCGGACGCCGAAGCCGCGTCGCTGCGCGAAACTTGCGCCCACGCGGACCTGCGCGACGGGCAGCGCATTCTCGAACTCGGCTGCGGCTGGGGGTCGCTGACGCTTTGGATGGCGAAGCACTATCCGCGGAGCGAGATCGTGGCGGTCAGCAACTCGCGCCCGCAGCGCGAATACATCGAGCGGCAGTGCGTGGAGCGCGGGCTGAAGAATGTGCGGATTATCACCGCCGATATGAACGAATTTGCGCCGCCGGGGACTTTCGATCGCGTGGTGTCGGTCGAGATGTTTGAGCACATGCGCAACTGGCCGGCGCTGCTGGAGCGGATTCACGGATGGCTGAACGCCGACGGGCGGCTCTTTGTGCATGTGTTTGTGCATGGGCGGGCGCCCTATTTCTTTGAAACTGGGGACGCGGCGCGGACCGATGCGCGCGGCGCGGCGGACGCCGAGAGCAGCCCGGCGGATTGGATGGGCAGATACTTTTTTACGGGCGGGATCATGCCGTCCGACCATTTGATGGCTTACTGCCAGGAGCATCTGCAGCTCGAAGCACACTGGCGGCAGGATGGCACGCACTACGCTCGCACCGCCGAGGCGTGGTTGCGCAATTTGGACAAGGGGCGGCGCGAAGCGCGGGCCATCTTCGCCCCGGTCTACGGCGAGGCGAACGTCGACCGATGGCTGCGGCGGTGGCGGGTCTTCTTCCTGGCTTGCGCCGAGATGTTCGGATTCGCCCGCGGACAGGAGTGGTGGGTTTCGCACTATCGCTTAAAGCGACGACCGTAAGCCGCGCAGCGCGGCTCTGCCGCGCGGCAGGCGCTCTCGCAGATGTTTGATCACGGCCCGCTTCGCAGAAGGACGGACACAGGAGTAAACGAGATGGCGGCATCGATCGACTGGCAATATCACCGCCGAAGCTGAGAGACCTGCACTGAGGCTCAGGAGTTTCTGAGCAGCCGCGCCGTGAGCGTGGCGGAGCAGGTCATCGCGAACAAGGTCAAGCTGGGCAAGGCCGAGGTGCGGGCGTTGCTCAGGACGGTGACGCGCGTCGTCGCGTCGCGGGGGCAGGCGATCGTCGAGTTCGACCTCGCGGCGAAGAAGAAGCCGGCCGAGGCCGACGTTCTGGCGGCGATCATCGGCCCGACGGGCAATCTGCGGGCGCCGACTTTTCGCGCGGGCAACACGCTGGTCGTCGGCTTCCGGGCCGAGATGTATGGGCGGGTGCTGGGGGTCACGTAGCGGTCTGTGCGTTCAGAGCTGCCCCGCTGCGCCCTCGATCCGTCGCGCGAGCCGACTCGGCCCCGACTCGGTGGGCGGCGAGCGGGCAGGGCGCATTCGAATCGTGGATTTTCTCGGGCCGAAGCCGATTTCATCCGCCAATCGATGAAAAGCAGCGATCGATTTTGGCGCTGCACACGCGACGAAGTACCATGCACGGCGGAGAGAGAGGGAAGAAGCGGCGCGCGAGTTCGCGGGGCGTGATGGTTTTTCGCGCGCGCAAAGATATTGATGGGCCAATACGCGTTCCACATTCCGCTGAGCGATGACCGACTGACGGCGCTGGTTGAGCGCTGGCTGTCCAGTTACGGCTTGCGGATCACTCATAGCGGCGATGTCTACGCCGCCGCGGTACAGCTTGTTCGGCTGCAGAGCGATCCGCCGCTGGTGGTCGCGATCGGCACCGATTGGCTGCTCGACAGCGAATTCGCGATCTTCGATTACGTTCGCGCTACTTGGAAAGAGGCGGTCGTGCTGGCCTATGGGGCCCGCGCGTCGATGGCGCCGCCCGACCCAAGCGGGCGCACGCTGCGCTGCACCAGCGAGCGGGCTCTCACGAGCCTGATCCTGGAATCGCCCGAGACGCTGGCCGCCAGGCTGGTCGCGCCGCCACGATTCCCTGCGGCGGAGGCCCGTTTCGGCCGCGATGCGTTGCACAGCGGCGCGACGAGCGAGCCCGTCAGCGCATTTCGGCCCGAGCGCTCCACACCGCAGACCGAACAGGCCTTGCTCGATCGCGCGCGATCGCTCGAAGGCGTCGATCTCCGCGGCGTGCAGCCGAAGGCGGCGCTGACTCCGGCCGAGTGGAGCGCGCTGCTCGATGAGATCGATTTGTGATGCAGGTCCGGTCGCGCGCTGGTTGTTCCTGGGGGCGCACCGGTTTGGAAAGAACGCAGGCAATGGTCGCTGCTCGCCGCATTCTCGTGGTCGGTCCGTCGGCGCTGGCGGAGTCGCTCGGTGCGATTCTGCCGGGGGCGCGGATCGCGCGCGAGGATCATTTGTTAGCGGGCGTTTGGCGCGCGGCGCGCGAGGATTTCGAGTGCGTCCTGCTCGACCACGCCTCGGGCGAGCATCTCCCGCAGGCGATTTCCGCGGTCCGGGAACTGGAACGAAATGTACACTTGTTGGTGTGCTGCCCCGCGCACGCCGAGCCGCTTGCGCGTGAGTGGATTGCCGCCGGCGTCCACGACTATGTTTTGGAACCGCTAATGGCGGGCGAGGTTCGGGCAGTGATGGAAGGCAAGACTGCGTCGCGGACGCCCCAGGCGAACCGCGCCGCCGACAGTTTCGTACCGGTCGCTATGGAGCGTCCGAGCAACGCAGAACTCAGTGATATCGCCGGCGTGCTCCGGCACTTATCAGACGGCCCCCAGACGGCGCTGGCGCGCATGGCCGAGACGATCCGCGACGCATTCGGGGCGGCGGGCGTTTCCATCCGGCTCGAACAACATTCGCACGTCGCCGGCGACGCGAGCGAGGTGCTCGTGCAGGAGCCGCTGCGCGTCAACGGGGCGATCGTGGGCGAAATCGGGCTGTCACGTCGTAAGACGGGCGCCTATGACGCGGGGACCATCGAGCGGCTCGGTGCGTATGCGCGGTTGCTCGAGCTCACCTATTCGCTGGCGCGGCAACACGACCAACTGCGCGATCTGGTCTGGACCGACGACCTCAGCGGGCTGCGCAATCGGCGCTATTTTGATCGTCGCCTGGCGGAGCTGGTGGACTACGCCGCCCGCGAGCGCGGCCGCGTCACGGTCGTGCTGCTCGATATCGACGACTTCAAGCAATACAACGACGCCCACGGCCACGACTTTGGCGACAAGCTGCTGCGCGAAGTCGCCCAGCTCTTGCTGCGGACTTCACGCGAGTCGGACGTCGTGACGCGCTATGGCGGCGACGAATTCGCGCTCATTTTGTGGGACGCCGAGAAGCCGCGCGTGCCCGGCTCGCAGCACCCGACCAGCGCCCGCGACCTGGCGGAGCGCTTTTGCCGTGCGATGAAGGCTCACCGCTTTGAATGCCTTGGCGAAAACGCGCCCGGCCCGGTCACGCTCAGCGGCGGCCTGGCCAGCTTTCCGTGGGACGGGAAAACCGAAGCGGAGCTGATGCGGGCCGCAGACGAAGCGCTGCTCGGCGCGAAGCGCAACGGCAAAGGCCGGATCCAGGTGGCCGGCGAGACAGAGCGCTGCTGAGAGCCCGCGAACGGGGGTCATTTCGCCCGATGCATCTGCGAATCGCTAATCCCGATGCGGGCTGGGCGATCGAACTGAAATTGTTCAAAGAACGGAAATGGACGAGCGCCACGCTGGGCTGCGAGCGCCCGTGAGGGGCTCGAAGCGCTCGCGCGTTAGGCTCGCACCGGTTCCCGGCCGCTTTCGCGGTGGGTGGATAATCTGAGCTTTGAAACCCCGTCGTCGCTTTACGTGACCTGCTGCTGCAACAGTGCCCGCACGGCGGCGAGCGTCTCGCTCATGCCGGCCAATGTCGGGTGAATCCGCAGCGCCGTCTGGTATGCCTCCAGCGCGCCGTGGAAATCGTCAAGCTGCACGCGGGCGTGGCCGAGGTTGGCCGCGGCACTGTAGTGCCAGATGTTCCACTCCAGCGCTGAGACAAACTCGCGCTCGGCGGCAGGGTATTCCTCCAGCATCGCCAGCGCGATGCCGCGCTGATGGTGCGGTTCGGCGAATCCCGGCTCGGCTCGCACCAGTTCGGCCAAAATCTCATCAGCCTCGCGGTAGTTTTCCTCGCGAATGCAGCGGACGGCGTCGGCCAGCAAGTGGTTGGCGTTGGGGGTGCCCGCTCGCATCCAGATGGCGAACAGGCTGTCTTCGACTTTTTCGACGAAGCGCGGATCGGGTTGTGCCAGCAAGCCCACCAGGTCGGGCACGACCTCGGTCGAGCCCTTGACCCCCAGAGCGATCACCGCCGCGGAAACCACGTCGATGGTCGGGGCGCTCAGGAGCGCGACCAACCGTTCCGCCGGCCAGGCGGAACAGGCACGTACCAGCGCCGTATGGTCGCCGGCCGCGGTGCTGACCGAGACCGACCTCACAAGATCGGTCACTACAGCGTGCTTCAAGCCACACTCCCGAACAAACTGACAAACGACAGTCCGCCAGACGCCAATCCGTGCGCGCAGCTTCCTTCTGCCCGACGAAACGTCTGCTTCGATGTGGAGACCGAGGACTCTGCTATCTCTCCGCTCCACCGCATACTAGGAGGGCATTTTTGCGAAGGTCAAAGTTTCGCCGTGATTCGCTGACAAAACCGAACAATTTCGGGGCGATGAGGCCGATTCGGAGCAACGATTGCGCGATGAGGCCGCCGCGCGAGCCTTCGGCGGCGGATAAACACCCCCCGTCGGCAAGTCGCCCCGACCGGCCGGACCTCGGCGGTTCGGCGCGTCGCGATTGTTGTCCAATAGTTATCGGAATCGGGACGCGGCGGCCTTAGTCGGGCTCGGCTCGCGCCGCCCGGGTGGGCGGCGAACTCGACGTCTCCGCGTCGACGTCGTCGTGAAGGATGCGCAGCGCGGGAGTGTCCAGGTCGTCGAACTCGCCCTGGTCGGCGGCCCAGATGAACGCGCCAACGGCGATGCCGGCGAAGATGACCGCCAGCGGCAACACGATGTAGATAACGCTCATCGCACGCCTCCTTCGCTCAGCGCGAGTTCCGGGTAGTCGCTCTCGGGCCGAGGCTCGGCGCGGCGCGGGGCGGCGGCGAAGGTGCGACCGCCGAAGGCGATCGAAAGGACGGTCAGAGAGCTGATGGGCATCAGCACCGCCGCCAGTAAGGGGTTGATCAGTCCGGTGATGGCGAGCGTGGCCGCCGTCGCGTTGTAGAGCAGCGACGCGCCGATCGCGACATGGATCGTGCGCATGGTCCGCCGGGCGGCGATGACCAGTTCGTGGATCGGCGCGAGGCCGGGCCGCTGGATGTAGACGTCGGCCGCTGCCAGGCTTGCCTCGGCTCCGCCATGGACGGCGATGCCGACATCGGCGGTCGCTAAGGCGGCGGCGTCGTTCACGCCGTCGCCGACCATGACCACCGCGCCGCGCGGGGTTCCGGCGGGCGTGGCAGCGGGGGACTGAGCGGCTGCATCCCGGTTCTCGAGCAGGCTCGCGACGATTTCGCGTTTCGACTCAGGCGATACGCCGCCATGCGCTCGCTCCGGGGCGATTCCGGCCTCGTGGGCGACGGCGGCGACGATTTCGGCGTGGTCACCCGACAGCACGGTGGCGGTCCATCCGCCGCGCCGCAGGTCGGCGATCGTCTGACGGGCGTCGGCTCGCAGTGGATCGCCCATGCCGGCGAGCGCGACAACGCGTCCATCCTCGGCGACCAGCACGGGACTGAGGCCGGCGGCCAGCAGGGCGCGCTCGCTCGCTGCGATGGTCGCATCTTCGGCTGTGGCCACGGAGCGGACGAAGCGGGGGGAGCCGATCGCGATGCGCCGCCCGTCGATCTCGCCCATGACTCCGCGGCCGAGCACTTCTTCAAACTTTTCAACGGCGGGTGAGCCGGCGCGGCCGGGCGCGGCGTCGCGAATTGCCCGTGCGATCGGATGGGCCGATTGGGCTTCGAGCGCCGCGGCGCGCAGCAGAACGGCTTCGTCGCCGATCCAGCGCACGAGCGTCAGACGTCCCGCTGTCATGGTTCCGGTTTTGTCGAGCACGATCGTGCCGCGACGGCTGAGGGTTTCGAGCGCGGCGCCGCCCTTGATCAGAATGCCGCGCTTGGCGGCGCGACCGATTGCAGCGGTCAGAGCGAGCGGCGTGGCGAGGCCCAAGGCGCAGGGGCAGGTGACGATCAGCAGCGCGATGGCGCGTTCGAGGGCGAGATCGGCGCGGCCGGTCTGCCATTGGGTCCAGGCGAACGTGATCGCCGCCAGCGCGATGGCGATGTAGACGAAGCGGCCGCCGATGCGGTCGGTGAGTTGTACGATCGGGGCCCGCCGGCGGCTGGCCTCTTCGACCAGGCGCATCAGACCGGCGGCGCGGGTCGCGGGGCCGGCGGCTTCGACGCGCGCGACCACGCGCCGCGTCAAGTTGATTGTGCCCGCAAAGACGCGCTCGCCCGGCCCCGCGGCCACCGGGCGCGATTCGCCGGTGATCAGCTTCTGGTCGACCTCGGAACGGCCCTCGGCGATGACGCCGTCGATCGGGAAAGAGTCGCCGGCGCGGACCTCGACCAGATCGCCGGGCGCGAGCGACTCGATCGCGGCTTCGCAGACCGCGCCGCTGGTGTCGATGCGTCGGGCGAAGGTGGGCGTCAGGCTGTAGAGCAGTTCGAGCGCGCTGGCCGACCAGCGCTGCTGGCGGTACTGAATCCAGCGGCCGACGAGCAGCAGAAAAATCAGGACGGTGATCGAGTCGAAGTATATCTCGCCCGCGCCGCGGATGGTGTTGACCGCGCCGCCGATCGTGCCGGCGAGGATGCCGAGTGCGATGGGGACGTCGAGGTGAGCAGTGCCCGTGCGGATCGCCGCCCAGGCGCCGCGCAGGAAGACCGCGCCGGGCCAGGCGAGCGAGACGACGGAGAGGCCCATCGACAGCCAGCGGAACAGGCTCTCATATTCGCGCTCGATGCCGGAGATCAAGCCGCTGTAGAGCGCGAATGCCAGCAGCATCACGTTGCCCGCCAGCGCACCGGCGACAGCGATGCGAATGAGGAAGCGGCGCTCTTCGGAGACGCGGGCCCGACGAGCCGCCGCGTCTCGTGCGGGATGCGGCGGATAGCCGAGGGTCTCCAGCGCGCGGCCGATCGCGGAGGGCGATGTTCGACCGCTATCCCAAGTGACCTGCACGGTCGCCTGTCGCAGATTGAGCCGCGCGCCGACGACGCCCGGGCAGACGCGCGGCAGCTTCTCGACGAGCCAGACGCACGCGGCGCAATGGACGTTTTCGAGGAAGAGCTCCACCTGCGCCGCGCCGTCGGGCATCGCCTGCACATAGGCCTGGGCGAAGGCCGGTTCGTCCCACTCGGCGTAGCGGCGCTGCGAGACGGCGGCGGGCTTGAGCGCGCCGTTGTCGGCGAGCGCCGCGCGCAGGGCGTAGTAGCGATCCAGCCCGCAGCCTTGAATCACCTCATACACGGTGCGGCAGCCGGTGCAGCAGAACTGGCGCTCGGCGGCGGGCTCGATGAGTCCGTGCGGCACGGGCAGCGAGCAGTGCGCGCAGCGCACCGCCGCGCCCGTGACGGTCCGTTCGGACAAAGATTGTGCGATGTCAGCGAGGGGCATGTTGGCAACAGGGCGGGCGTTCCGCGGCGGCCTGCTCGATCGGCGCCAATGCCGATGCGTTGCGGGTCTGCGCGGCTTGCGCCAGGGAATGAAATCGGGTCGGGTCGATCTGAGCGCGCGAGATCAGGGCGGTCAGGCCGACCGCAATCAGCGCCACCGAGGTCAGCGCCGGCAGGCGCGTCGCAAAGCGGCCCGAGAGCCACTGCGCCGCAGCGCCGAACCCGGCCAGCGCCGGCAGCGTTCCGAGCCAGAAAACGGACATCGCCAGCGCTCCCAGCGCAGCACTGCCCGTGCCGGCGGCGGTGCAGGCAAAGGCGTAGAGCCAGCCGCAGGGGAGGAGCGTGGTGAGCAGCCCGATCGTGGCGGCGCGGCGCAGCGGAGAGAGCTGCAGCGCGGCGCGATTGCCGGCCATCACCGCCCGGCGGACGAAATCCGGCAGCGGGGCGGGCGGCAACGAAGCACCGCTGAGTCGGGCGAGTTGGGCCAGACCGAAGACGACCAGCGTGACGGCGGCCGCCGTGATTGCGAGTTGATTCAGGCCCAGCCAGCGGCCGCTGAAGTTGAGTGCGCCGCCGGCGGCCCCGGCGACCGCCCCGAGCAGTGCATAGGTCGTGAGCCGTCCCGCGTGATAGGCGCAGTGTCGCACGGCGCGGGCGCGGGGCGAGCCGGCTTCGCTACCCACGGCGAAGACGACAAACGGCCCGCACATGCCCACGCAGTGGAGACTGCCGAGCAGACTCGCGAGAAAAACAGCTGTAATCAGCGCTGTCATGGATTGCCTTCAGCAGCGGCCTGCACCCCTCGGCCGTCCGTCGCCACCCGCGGGTTCGCAGGCCGACGGACTCGTGCATCGGACGAGGAGCGCGGGCGCCGCGCCCGCGCTCCCGAGACCGACTAGCCCGGCAACACGAGCGGCGCGACCAGAGTCACGATCGCGTCGAGAATGCCGAAGGTGTCGTCGAAGAACACCGGGGTGACGAGGTTGAGGATGTTTCGTCCGCAACCCTGAAACGGGATCAGTTGCAGGGCGACGCCGCCCAGAGCCAGCAGGGCCAGCCGTCGTCGCATTGCATAAGTGCGCATCGAATTCTTCATGATCGTCTTCTCCTACCAGCTCAGCATGAAATCGACCGTCACGCGATTGCCCATGATGTCGTTGTCGGGGTCGGTCAGCGGGAAGGCCCACGTCGTACCGACGCTGGCGTGCGGCGTCAGCTTCCAGCGGAAGCCGAGGCCCATCGCGATGACGCTGCTGCCCGAAACGTCGAACGAACCCAGATTGGTGTAGTCATAGCCGCCGACCGAAAGCGGCAGATGCTCGCCGTCGCTCAGGTAATGCAGCCCGTGAAACTCGATCATCGGGGCGAAGCCCGGCAGCGTCTCCGGCGCGATCTCATAGTCGAAGTGCAGATCCCAACTCAGGATGTTGTTGCCGCGGTCCTGGTCGGTCGGAATGCGGCCCGTCACGTTGCCGAGGATATGGAAGCGGTCGTAGCCCTTGGCGAAGCTGAGGAAGGGGCTTAGTTCTTGCGAATCGCCCTGCAGAATGTCCTGATCGCCGTTGCTCAGCTCCCAGCGCATGCCGCCCGTCAGCACGAAATCGGAGGCCTCATCGGCGATGATCGCGTATTTGGCGCCGATCGCGAAGTCGTTCCAGCCTTCCGCGCCGGGCAGGGCGCGCGCGCTGAGATCGCTCCAGCCGTCTTTAGTGGCGATGAATGCGAGGCGATCGGTG
>JALHOX010000080.1 GCA_022842805.1 Phycisphaerae bacterium
AGCGGATCGGTCACGCGCAGGACCGCGATGTAGGCCTGCGCCTTGGTGTACGTGTGTTCGGCAACGACGCTCTCGACCTTCGGCGATCCATCGCCAAAGTCCCACTCGTACCGCAGCGCCTGGCCCTCCGGATCGCGCGAGTCGCTCGCATCAAAGCGAACGGCGAACGGCGCCGCGCCTTGGCGAGAGCTGGTCGTCGCTCGCGCCACCGGAGCCTGGTTGTTCGACAGCGGGTTGCCCGAAACCGTGATCGTCACCGCCGCCGGATCCTGCTGACCGACGTTGTCACGCACCGTCAGCGTCGCGACAAACGTGCCCACGCGCTCAAAGGTGTGCTCGACGCTCGAAGTTCCGCGGACCACCGGCGAGCCATCGCCGAAGTCCCACGAATATTCCAGCGTGCCGTTCTCCGGATCGCTCGACCCGTCGCCGTTGAAGAGCACCCGCAGCGGAGCCGGACCCAGGGTGCGATCGACGTCGATCTGAGCGATCGGCGGGAAGTTGCTGTTGACGCTTCCTCCCACGCGAATCTCGACCGACTGCGACGCCGAGCGGTTGTACGGCCGGTTCGTCGCCGTCACCCGCGCCACATAAATCCCGGCTGCGTTGTAGGTGTGCGTGTTGCGGGCCGCGGTCGACAGCGGGCTGCCGTCGCCGAAGTCCCAGACGTAGTCGATCGCCGTCGTGCCCGCGTTCGGGTCGGTCGTGCCCTCGGCCGAGAACTGAACCACCAGCGGCACATCGCCCGAACGCGGCGTGGCCTCAAGCCGAACGTTCGGCGGCTGGGCCGCGTTGACCTGAATCGGAATCACAACCGTATCGGACAAGCCGAAGATGTTCGTAACCGTCAGACGCGCCTCGTACGCCGAAGTGCGCGGCGTGACGTACGTGTGCGTGATCAAGGCGTTGAGGTCCGCCGTCTCCACCACGTCCGAGTTGTCGCCAAAGTCCCAGCGGAACGTCAGCGCCGCTCCGAACGGATCGGTCGATCCATCGTGCTTGAACGACACCGTGTGCGGCGCCAGGCCCGAGGCCGCGCCCGCCGCCAGCCGTCCTTGCGCATCCGGCGGCTCCGGCAACACAACTTCGCCGTCGTTGATCAACACGGCGGCGCTGTGCGGGGTGTAGCCGGTCGTGACAAAGAGGAACTCGTCGCCCACGCGGAAGGGCAGAACGCGCGACTGAATCAGGAATCGCACGGCACGACGGCCCTGCGAATCGGCATCCGTCGAATAGACCGTGCCCGTGCGGGCGTCGGCCTGCGGGCCGGAAATCGTCCCGCTGACGCTCCACGTTTCCTGACCCGGCGGATTCGCGTTGGTGCAGCGCACCGTCCACGTTTCGTAGAACGAAATCGCCGTGTCGACATCCTGCACCGTCAGCACGCCGTCGCCGAAGTTGTCGATGCCGGCGCGCGGCGCTGAGAACTCGTTTTCCGCGCGACCGTCAGCACCCACGCCCGGAACGAGCCGCGCGTAGAAGGTGTACGTGCCGTCGGCAAGGCGGAACACTTCGGCGTTGACCCGCGTGTCGGCGTCGCCCGGCTGCTTGGTCGTCGTGCCGACCTGAATATCTGTCGGCAGATAAGCGAGATCGGAACCCGGCTCAAACGGCGCGGCGAAGAAGTCGATGCGCGTGCCGCCGAACTGGTCGAACGTCCGCGTGCGAACCTGATAGATGCCGCCGACCGACAGGCCCGCCTCGCCAGGCTGACCAAACTCCGGCGGGCGAACCCACTCGAGGCTCGGCAGTTCGCGCGGCGACCACTTGAACCGCACGGTGATGACGCCGCTCGATTCATCGCGCTGAATGTCCAGCACGTCGAGACCGCTCGCGGCGCCGTTGCCCCAGCGCGCGGCCGGGTCCGTGTTACGCGTAAAGATGCGGCGATTGCTGGTGCCCGGGAACGGGTCGCCGGCGTCGCCGAAGTTCTGACCGTTTTCGAGCCGCTGCTCGCCGTCCGCCTGAATGACCTGATAGGTGAAGCGGCCGGCGGCGATGCGCTGCTGCGGCGGCAGGCTCTCAAAGTTCGAGCCGCGGTCGGTGCGCATCACCATCAGGCCGAGGCCCGGAAGGCCGCGGCTGTCGAAGTTGACCAACTCCGGATCGGGCTTGGCCGCCGAAGTCGCCCAGTACCAGAACTGCTCGCCCGGGAACAGCGGATTGGTGTACTGGAAAATGTTCTTGTTGCGCTCGAATTCCCACGGACGAATCACCAGCGTGTCGTTCACGTTGGGCGTCAGGGCGCGGGTGATGTCGATCGGATTGATCCAGCCCGAGTCGGCCTTCAGAATCGGCACCGGGTGAACCAGTCCGCCGCCCGACATGACGCACCACACCGCCACAGGGTTGTTCACGATGTTCAGCGGCGGAGGTAGACGCACGTCGTAGTCATACAGGTCCGGCCAGCCTTCCCAGATATGGCCGTACTCGTGACCGGCGAAACCAGTCTGGAACTCGGTCGGCTGCAAGCCGCCGCCCTCGCCGATGCCGCCGATTTCGATACCCATGCCGTCGAAGAAGCTGAGCGGGACATATCGCTCGGTTCCGACGCCCGCCGCGTTTTGCACGTCGCGCGTGCGGATCAGATGACGACCGGACGCCGGCAGCGTAAACATGCCGCCCGGTCCGGTGCCCTGCGGCAGCAGGATCAGACCCAGAATGTCATTGCCAAACTGGCCGGGACCGCCGAGGAAATCGTCCCAGTCGACGACGTCGTCGAGACCTTCGACCATGTCTTCCATGCAACGCGTGCGGTTGAACGGATATAGGTTCGACGGGTTGCCATCCGCCGATTGGCCCGAGATCGGGCTCACGCCGTAGCTGAAGAGCTGGTTGCTCATCAGGCTGCCAAACGTCCCGGTGTCGCCGACCGTCTCGCCCACATCGATCATGCCGTCCAGGTTGATGTCACGGTGATAGCGAACGATCGTGATCGGATCATCGGGCTGGCCGTCGCCGTCGACGTCGTCCGGAATGCCGTCGCCGTCGAGGTCCGGCGGCGGGATCTCAAACACATCGTCCGTGTTGGTCAGGTCTTCGGTATTCCACGTCAGCAACTCAAGATTCAGAACGTTGCCGCCGTCATAACCCTGATCGCCGTGAACGTTGAAAGCGAGGGGGCCGGCCGCCGGGATCATCGTGTCCGGCACGCCGCCGCCAGCCTGCGGATCGTGCAAGCCCATGTCGGCGCCATAGACCGTATCCGCGCCCGGACCTGTCACCTCACCCAGTGCACCATCGCCGGCCATGTGATAGATCGACGACGGAAGATCCACATACTCAGGCGGACCGTCGTAGACACCGTCGAGTCCGTTGGCGATGGCGGGCAGAACCGTGCCGTCGCCCTCGCCGTACAGACGACCATCCAGCGTGGCGCCATCATTCGTCGGGCCGCCGCCATTGGCAAGGAACACATAGGGGCGGTCTTCTTCGTCCGCATTAATGCGAATGACCGGGTTGGTCGGTTCGAACCGCCGAATGTAGCGAATACTCGAATCCCAAGCCGGCGGCGTGCTATCGGGCCCGAATCGTTCGGTCCAAAACTCATCAAGCGACCAACCGGCGGGTCCGGTGGAGGGCGGCGAATCCGTGTAGAACTCCGGCGGCGGAGTGCTCAGCTGAGTGGCGGCGCCGTAGGGGCCGCTTTCGGCGCCCTGAGGACTCCCACCCACAAACTGGGCCTTATTCGTCGAATTCGCGCCGCTAGCGCCATTGGTCCAGGTGTCGGGCGCGTCATAACGACGATTGCCGATCCGGCCTTCGATATCGTCGCTCGGGTCGTTGGGCGTTCCATTGTCGCTGCCCAGAAGCAGCGCCATCGTCGCATCGTCGCCCGGGAAGTTGCTGGTGATGTAGTTGCGCGTGGTGACGACAAAGCCATGCACATCACCGTCCCAGCGCCGCAGATAGTCTTCGAACGGCTCCGGGAAGTCGAACTGAGCATTCCACTGTTCGTCGAAGTACTCGGTGTCCTCGTCTTCCGGATCATTCAGGCCGATCAGGAACTCAAACACGAGGCTCGGATTGGCATCATTGACCAGATCGCCGCGCAGCTCTTCGCGTTGCACGCCGCGGGCGCCGATCTGAAAGTCGTTGTTTTTGTCGATCCAGACTTCCGTCGCGCTCCAGTCGCCGCGGTGGAACGACAGAGTCACCGTCGGGGGCCCGCCGGTGCGCTCGCCCGGAACGCACGGGAACTGATTCAACGCCGCGTCGCCGCCGGCGAACGACGGAATGTCTTCCTCGTATGTGCCGAAGTACGCGCTGCCGAAGCCGTCCTTGTCCCACTGACCGTCGCCGTTGCTGTCAAACCACTCCGTGTCGTTCGCCCATCCCATGAACGCCAGTTGGAGTTCGGGCACATATTCGGGGTTCGGCGTACCGTCATCGTTAAAGGGTTCGCCCTCTTCATCACGCGGGTACTGAATGCAGGACGCGAACAGCTCCCCATAGCTGAGCGCTTCCCGACCCACGTCGATCATGCCGTTGCCGTTCTTGTCGATGCCCCACTCGAAGACGCCGGCGTCATAAATTCGGTTGTTGTTGAGATCGAGGAACCGCTCGCCCGGCATGAACAGGCGATTGCCGAACGAATCAGCCGCCCCCGACCCGCGCAACTGGATGCGCGGCGCGCCGCCGGGAGGCTGGTTCGAGTTCGGCCCCGCGATCTCCGAACTATTCGGGAAGATCGTCGCGATCCGCGTGCTGCCCACGCCGTCGAAATCGGCCCGATACTTGGCGGCCATGTTGTTGAAGCTTTCGCCGATTCCGGGAACGAAACCAACGGCGCTTCCGTCGAGATCAATATGCCCCACCCGGCAAATCGGCACCGCCGAATTGCCGCAATCCGTGATCGTGTTCGGCCGTGTCCGCCAAGGCAGGTTCACCCACCCAAACACGTTGCCGCTCACCGTCACGTCGCCGTAGGAGATTTCCTCCCACCACTCGGCATGAGAGTCGACCCGCGACCCATCCGGGTTGTCGGCGTTGACCCGCCCGTTCTTCACTTTGTCAAAATAGGCGTCGAAGACGTCGTTCGCGTTCGGCAGGCTGTTGCCCGCGCCCCCGTTGTCCTGCTTGATCGGATAACCGAGCAGCACCGCCAGCTTGCGCTCTTCCGCCGATGCGGTCGTCGCAAACCAGGCCGCCGTCAGACCGCAGGCAACGCTCGCCAGCGGCCACAAAGTACGAAATCCACGTCGTTGAACGGTCATCTCGCAGGACCTCCAGAGGTCGATGAACCCATCGCCGACGCGGGCGGTCCCGCGCGGGCGCTACGGAAATCGGTCGGTGTCTTAAGTCACGTCTCGCACGGCGTGCGCACAGTGCTCAATCACACACCGCACGCGGTCAAGGTCGGTCGGTCGGCACTCTCAGCCCTGCCGACAGTTTAGCTTTCGCGATCAAGCGCACCACGCTCTCAGACGAGAGGCGCCGCGCCGATAGTTCCCGACATTCTAACGGGCGCTCATCACGAAGGAAACCGATTCGGCGCTCTCGATCTCACAGAAGCTGTTATTTCACAACGAGTTATCCACAAACGACCGCTTGTCCGATAAGCCGAAAATTCGATTCGACACCGCCCGGAACCGAGCGCCTCCGACCGCACCCCGACGCGCGATTCAGGATGGACTGCTGGGAATCGGCGTCAACTCCAGCGACAACTTCCCGGCGCTCACCTCGATCCGCGACACGCGGAAGAGCACTCGCCCGTTTTCCCAAACCCACTCGTTGAAGATCGCCAGACCGCGCTCGTCCACCGCCACACGGTTGAGCCGCTCCAGCGCCAGTGAGTCGCGCAGCCGCGACCAAAGCAGCGACCCCGGAATCTGAAGCCGCCCGATGCCGACGTGCGTCAGGTCCGCCCGCAGCCGGCTATCCACCGAAAACCGCGCCCCCAACACTGCCAGCACCGGCAAATCCAACTGCGTCGGCACCGCGGCAACCTCGATTTCGCCGCCGTCGTGCATCCGCACCCGCACATCCCGCAGCCCCGCAAAAAGCTCGCGCAGCTCCGGCCAGAATTCGTCATGAGCCGCGATCGCCCGATTCAGCAACGCTTCGTCGATCTCAATCACCGCCGGCAGCCGCCGGTTGAGCGCCGCGCTCGCCCGATCATAAAGCGCCACCAGAGCCGCCTTGTCGTCGTTCAAGGTGGCGTAATTGATCGCCGCGGGAACATGCCAGGAGGGTCGCAAAACGGCGCAGGAGGCCGCAACGCCGATGAGTATCGCGCTAATCGCAATGGAGAGAAAAACCAGTCGAATCAGGAGCCGTCGTAACGGGCGCGGCGTCGACGAAACTCGCTGAGCCCGCAATTGAGTCTGGCTGAACCCCCCGCTCGCCCGTGCCGCTGATGCGCCGCCCGCGTTTGCCGACATCCGTGCCTCGTCCATTCAACCGCAGTCGATCATCAGAACGTCGGCCGATCGCTCAGGGCATGCTCTCTTCATCCTCATCATCGAGGAATTCCACCGCATCCATGTCGAACTCTTCGTCCGCGCCGCTGAACAGATCGTCTTCGTTCAGATCAAATTCTTCTTCTTGCTTCTTCGGCGCCGGCTTCGCGGCGCTGGCCGCTGCGCCGAGCGCTGCGGCCCCGCCGATCGCCTTACCCGCGCCGCCCGCAGGCTTGGCTGCCGGTGCCGGCTTCGCAGCTGCCGCCGGCTTGGCGGGTGCGGCAGCCGCCGGTTTCGCCGCCATCTTCGGCGCTTCTTCCGCCGCCATCTCGGGCATCTTCACATCGTGGGGCGTGATCCGCGTGGGCTGACCGTCGACCTGCACCACGAACACCACCGGCCCGACGGACAACTTGTCGCCCGCCTTCAGCGGCGACTCGGTGACGCGCTTGCCGTTTACATAGGTGCCATTCGCGCTTTCCAGATCGCGCACGCGCAGCCCGCTGCCGTTCGAAAGTACTTCGCAATGCTCACGCGAGACGTCGCCCGTCGGAATGCGCAGGTCGCAGTCGAGCTTCCGCCCGATCACCGTGCGATCGCCCTGCACCGCGAAGTCGCGGCGTTCCTCGTCTTTGAACATCACCAGGTTGACCTGCATCGCTTCGCAACCTCTCGAAACACATAACCGTCGATCGACATCCCACGATTCCCCGCAGCGCGGCGCGGCGAGGCCTATCATGTATGCAATGCCGCCGACAGAATCCTACAAACTTGGGCACGGCGCTACAACCGCTTTCACGCCCCGCATCCGCTCCCTCTACGCCCATGTCCCCTTCTGCCACACCATTTGCGGCTACTGCGATTTTTATTCGGAAGTGTTCGACAAACAGGCCATCGGCCCCCTGGTCGATTCCCTGCTCGCCGAGCTCGCCTGCTACGAGACCGCGCACGCATTCTCCGTCGACACGATCTTCGTCGGCGGCGGCACCCCCACCACCCTGCCCCCAGAGCTGCTCCAAAAATTGCTCACCAAGCTCGCGTCGCTCGCCGATCGCAACCTGCCGCTCGAATTCACCTCCGAGGCGAACCCCGCCACCGTCACGCCCGAGGTGGCCGCGGCGCTGGTCAACAGCGGCGTAAATCGCGTCTCAATCGGCGCTCAGTCCTTCGACGCCGGCGAATTGCAGGTGCTCGAGCGCATCCACCGCCCGCCGCAGGTGGCCGAGACCATCCGCATCGCGCGCGCGGCGGGCATCGACAATGTCAGCATCGATCTGATCTTCGCGGTACCGGGCCAGTCGCTCGCGTCCTGGATGCGAAACCTCGACGCCGCACTCGCCCTCAATACCGACCATCTATCCTGCTACGGCCTCACCTTCGAGCCCGGCACGCCGCTGCACCGCCAACTGAGCGAAGGCCGCGTGCGCAAAGTGGACGAGGATCTCGAAGCGGAGATGTACGAGGCCACCATCGAACGCCTCGCACGCGAGGGCTACCGCCAATACGAAGTGAGCAATTTCGCGCGACCCGGCCGCGAATGTCGCCACAACCTGCGCTACTGGAACAATGACGGCTACCTCGGCATCGGCCCCTCGGCCTGCGGCTTTCTCGCCGATCGCGGCCTGCGCTATCGAAACGTCCCCGACACCGCCGCCTATGTCCGCGCGATCCGCGCCGGCAAAAGCCCGCAAATCGAAAGCGAAGCGCTTTCGCGCGAAGCACAGATGCGCGACGCGGCCTGGCTCGGCCTGCGCCAAAACCGCGGCATCGACCGCGCGACCTTCCGCGAGCGCTACGCCCAGGATTTCGTCGACGCCTTCCCGGCCGCGGTCGAGGAACTACGGCTCGACGGCCTGCTCGAAGTCGACGACGCGACGATTCGCCTGACGCGACGCGGATTGCTGCTCGGAAATCACGTCGCCGCCCGCTTTCTCTAAGACGCACGCCGACTCTGAGGCGACTCTCCCCCAGCCCGTCCGCTCACCCCCGCCGCGATCGCGAGTCCAGTCGCTACACTGTCAAATCATGATCAAGGAGGATCAGATGCCCGCTCGCCCCATCGCCGTCTTCGATTCCGGCGTCGGCGGACTCTCCGTCGTCCGCCAGCTCCGCAAGCACCTGCCGCACGAGTCGATCGTCTACTTCGGCGACTCAGCCCGTGTGCCCTACGGCACCAAGTCGCCGCGCACCGTCTGTCGCTTTTCGATCGAGTGTGCGCGATACCTGCTGCGATTCGACCCCAAGCTGGTCGTCGCCGCGTGTAACACCGCCAGCGCCCTCGCGCTCGACGAACTTCGAGCCGCGTTGCCGGTCGAGGTGATTGGCGTGGTGGAGCCCGGCGCTCGCGCCGCGCTGCAGGCCGCGACGATGAGCAACGCACGCATCGCGGTCCTCGGCACCGAAGCGACCATCGCCAGTGAGGCCTATCCCAAGGCCCTCCGACGGCTCGCACCTCAGACGCCCGAAATCGTGCCGATCGCCTGCCCGCTCTTTGTGCCGATTGTCGAGGAGGGCCGCACCGGCGCCGACGCCGTCAGCCGCGCCGTCATCGCCGACTATCTCGCTCCGCTGCGCACGAGCGACCCGCACGTCGTGCTGCTGGGCTGCACGCACTATCCGCTTTTGGCCGACGCAATTCGCGAGTATCTCGGCCCGAAGGCGACGATCGTCGACAGCGGCGAGCAGACGGCCCTCGTCGTCGCCGAGCGGCTGGGCCAGACGCACGCCACCGCCGACCGCGCGAATCGCGGCACGATTCAGGTGTTCGTCAGCGACAATCCTCCGCGTTTCCGCGCGATCGGCGCCCGCTTTCTTCAGGAAGAGCCCCACTCGGTCACGCTCGTCGCCGCCGAGGAATACGCCGGCTTGGATCGCGTCGATTGCCCGTAGGAGCGCCGCAGCTTCTCCCCGAACTCACACCGGATCCTCGGTCGCAGCCCCGCACGGTCCGACAATGAAAAAAGCACCGGCGCTGCGCCGGTGCTCCTCAACAAATTCTTCGGCTGCTTCGCTTAGCTGCTACACCGAGCGCTTCAGCGCGTCCGCCTTGTCCGTCTTCTCCCACGTAAAGCCCGGCAGCGAACGGCCGAAGTGGCCGTGCCGCGCCGTCTCGCGATAGATCGGCTTACGCAGGTCGAGGCTCTCGATGATCCCGCGCGGCGTCAGCTTGAAGTGCTCACGCACCGCCTTCGAAATCTTGTCCTCGTCCGCCTTCGCGGTGCCCTGGCAGTCGATCAACACGCTGGTCGGCTCGGCCACGCCGATGGCGTAGCTGAGTTGCACTTCGCAGCACTCCGCCAGACCGGCCGCGACCACGTTCTTCGCGATGTACCGCGCCATGTAGGCCGCCGAGCGGTCGACCTTGGTCGGGTCCTTGCCGCTGAAGGCGCCGCCGCCGTGACGACCGCGACCGCCGTAGGTATCGACGATGATCTTGCGACCCGTGAGTCCCGTGTCGCCGTGCGGACCGCCGATTTCGAAGCGGCCGGTCGGGTTCACGTGAATCTTGATGTCCTTGTTCCACCACTCGCCGAGAACGGGCCGCAGCACATGCTCCACGATCGCGCTCTTCAGGTCGCCCTGACGCTCGTTCCACGTCGGGTCGTGTTGCGTACTCAGCACGAGCGTATCCACCCGCACCGGCTTGAGCCCCTCATACTCGACCGTCACCTGACTCTTCGCGTCCGGTCGCAGCCCCGGAATGCGCCCGTCGCGACGGACCGCCGCCTGCTGCTCCACCAGCCGCTGCGCCAGTTGAATCGGCAGCGGCATCAACTCCGGCGTCTCGCGGCAGGCGAAGCCGAACATCATGCCCTGGTCGCCGGCGCCTTCGCGGTCGACGCCCATCGCAATGTCCGGCGACTGCTTGTTCAGCGCCACCAGCACGGCGCAACTGTCCGCGTCGAACCGCATCTCCGCCGAGGTGTAGCCGATTTCGCGCACAACGCCGCGCACGACATCGGGAATATCGACATACGTCCGCGTGGTGACTTCGCCCGCCACCACCACAAGCCCCGTGGCGCAAAGCGTCTCACACGCGACGCGGCTGAATGGGTCGTCCTTCAACATCGCGTCGAGGACTGCGTCGGAAATTTGATCGGAGACCTTGTCCGGGTGGCCCATGCTGACCGACTCAGACGTGAATAAGTGGCGGCGGTTGGCTGTCGCCATGTTCGGCAATCCTCATTTCAAAACGGATAGAAGCCCGCGGCTGCCCCAAGGGCAAACCGCTGTTGTCTGTCGAGTCGGGCATCGTAGGGTTTCGTGCGAGGCTTCACAATGGGCTGCGCGGCGGGCCCGGCCCGCCGTCGCGGCCCGCCGCCCCCGTCCGCTCCACCGCGCAACCGTTCAGACCACGGGCGCCGGCCGAATTACAGGCCCAAAAGCTCCTGCACAAACCCGCTGATATCGCCCACACTCACGACGCCGTCGCCGTTCATGTCCGCGTTGGCGATGTCGCAATCGGGAAAGGTCGCGGCATAGCTCGCGGGATTCGTAATCGCCGCGACAAATCCGCCGATGTCGCCGACCGTCACAAAGCCGTCGCAGTTCATATCCGCCGGGCAATCCGGACACTGCACCGCCCGCAGCTTCACCATCTGGCTGACCGAGGGCACGCGATTGCTGTCGACGATGAACAGCATGTAGTACCCGGGCGGGGCGTAGTTGCCGTTAAGCGGAGCGCGAACATTCAGCCCGCCGGGCGCCGCCGTAAACGCCAGCTCGACCAGCCGCTGCTCCATGTTCAGCCCATGCGTGGACGAGCCCGGCCGCACCAGCACCACCGAGCGAATGCTCGCCGCGTTCGGGCTGCTTACGGTGAAGAATTGGTCATAGCCCACTTTCAACGGCAATGACGAAATCACCGGCCGCACCGCCGTCACATAGTCCGGTCGATAAATCTCCGCCGAAGCTTGATTGTCGTGCGGCCCTTCCGCCGTCCCGCCGCCGGTCCAGACGCTCCCATCGGGCAGCAGGAGCGCCGTCGAGTGATACATCCGCGGCCTAGCCGCGTTGCCGGCGTTTTGCCACACCGGTCCGCCCGGCGTCGTCGCCTGCGGGTCGTACATCTCGGCGCGAAACACCGCGTCACCGATCACGTTGTCCCACGTGTTCCGCCGCCCGCCGCTGACGAAAATCGTCTTGTCCGGCAGAATGGTCGCGTCGGCGTATTCGCGCCCGATCGCGAGCGGGTTCATCGACTGCCATTGCGGATTTGCTTGCGCAAGATCGATCATCTCGACCGTGTTCGTCGAGTTCGGCCCGCAGCAGCCGCCCCCGATGACCATGATCTTGAAGGGCTGCCCCGGCACGCCCACAAAACTGCCACCCCCGCGATAGGGGTACCCCGACCACGCCAGAAAATTCCACGAGCCATTCAGCGGCGGCACGTTGTAAATCGACGAATCAGCCCCCGGACCGCCGTAAAAAATCTGCCCGGTCGGCATCAGCCACATGAACGGATAGAGCGGGATGTCGCGCGTGCCCACCACCTGCCACGTGCCCAGCCCGCCCACCTGCGGCGTGTAAATCTCCAGGTCTTCGTTCGTGTAGGTGACCGGCATGTTCCGGGCCGCCGTCTCGCAGAAGCTGCATTCGCCCAGCCCCGAAGTGACCAGCACGCGCCCATCGCCGAGCGCCGTGTTGCACGGATACCACCGGCCGTCGCGCATGTCCGACGTCCGCACCCACTCGCTCGCCGTTCCAAGCTTCAGAGGATCGAACACATGCGCGAAGCGGGCCCCGGCAAAGGCATACGAACCATGCCCGTGATTGTGGCCGGCGCCGCGGTCCGCGGGCATGTCCGGGCAATCGAGATCCTGCGCGTCGAGATTCCCCCCGGTGATGAACACGCGCCCATCCGGCAACACCGAATGACCCGAGCAGAACAGATTCGCATCGCTCGGCGGCGTCGCAAATCCGCACTCACGTAGCATCACCGTCGGATAGATGTTCTCCAGCGCCTGAAACTGCCCCGTAGCGGGGTTCCACAGATAGTGATCCGGCACGCCGTAATAGCCGAAGGTGAAGACCCGACCACTGGCGCGCCCGGTCAAAAGATTTCGCACCGGCGTCAGCACCGCGTGAATCGGAACTTGCGGGCGAAACGGCAGTCCCCACGTGATCACCGGCCCCCACGTTCCCCGCTCCCCGCCCCCCAGCGTCTCGCCCGTCGAGGGCGCCTGCTTGCCGGCTTCCAGCGGCTGCGCGGCGAAAGAGCCGAGCGGACTTCCGCAAGCAAGCAGTGCGATGCCAATGCGGGTAATGCGTCGCGATCGTGCGGGCATGATGTCGAACTCCGATGTGGTTTCGATCGGGCCGTTCAGCGCTGGCGGCCCGGAAGCGCCCCCAGCATAGACCCGCCCCCCTCCCCTCGGTCCAATGCATTTGTTTCAGAAGCCACCGTAATCAGCAGCATCCGTTCGTCACAGCCAGCATCCTGTAGCGGCCTGCGGCTCGCAGGCCGACGAAGCGAGCGACTCGCACCTTCAAACAACCGGCGAAGCGGCTCGCGCGCCTTATAAGTGGCAGAGCCGCAGCTATAAAC
>JALHOX010000081.1 GCA_022842805.1 Phycisphaerae bacterium
GACGAAACGAACGTTGATAAACCGAAGCACTCGCCAATCGCGGGCGCTTCGTCGACCGGCGAGGGCGCCGGTCGCTCCGTCGAGTTTGCAGCGCACGATCGCCGACGCCGCGTATCGTCGCTTGGGAGTCTGAATGGCCGCCGAAGTTTCCATTCCCGTACTTTCCGACCTAGTTCCCCGCATCCACGCCATCCGGGACTCTCTTTGACTTGCCCGCCAAAACCGCCCGCATCGCCGAGCTAAACAGCAAGATGGAGCAGCCCGGCTTCTGGGATGTCCAGGAGTCGGCCCAGAAGGTCGTGCGCGAGCTCAAGGAGCTGCGCGGCAAGGTCGAGCCGGTGACTGCGCTGCTGCGACAGGTCGAAGACGTCGAGGTGCTTCAGCAGCTCGTCGATGAGTCACCCGATGCCGCCTCCATTGCTGAGCTGAATGCGGAACTGACGAAGCTCGCGGCCAAGACCGACAAGGTCGAGCTCCAGACCCTGCTGGCCGGCAAAAACGACGGTAACCCGTGCTTCTTCGGCATTCAGGCCGGCGCCGGCGGCGTCGAATCCTGCGACTTCGCCGAGATGCTGCTGCGCATGTACATGATGTACTTCGAGCGCAACGGCTACAGCGTGACCGAAGTCGACCGCATGCTCGGCGAAGAGGCCGGCATTCAGTCGATCACGCTCCGCGTCGAGGGGCCCTATGCCTACGGCTATCTCTCGTGCGAGGCCGGAGTGCATCGCCTAGTGCGCATCAGCCCCTTCAACGCGCAGGGAAAGCGTCAGACCTCGTTCGTCGGCGTCGATGTGCTGCCCGAATTCCCCGCGACCGAGATCACGCTGCCCGAGAAAGATCTCGAGATCGTCACCTTCCGCCGAGCCAGCGGTGCGGGCGGGCAAAACGTGAACAAGGTCTCGTCTGCCGTGCGTATCAAGCACATTCCGACCGGCATCGTGGTCGAGTGTACGAACGAGCGCAGCCAGCAGCAGAACAAGGAGCTGGCCAAGGGCATCCTGCTCTCCAAGCTGGAGCAAATGGAGCAGGCCAAGCGCGACGCCGAACTCGCCAAGATCTATAGCGAGAAGGGCGACATCGCCTGGGGCAATCAGATTCGCAGCTACGTCCTGCACGGCTCGACCATTCACGTGAAGGACCATCGCACCGGCTACGCCGTCGGCGACACGCAGCGCGTGCTCGATGGTGATTTGCAGCCCTACATCGATGCCTATTTGCGGCATCGAGCGAAGGGTGCGGCGGACGTGGGGGAATAGCTCGAACCGCGCTTGCGGGGGTTTCTGACCAGTTTTCGCCGTAATTCTCGGACGAACCGGCATCCCCCGCGGATGCCGTCGCCGTTTTTCCGATCTTCTGTATCTCGAGACGCGTCGCGACCCCTCCGCAGTGTTGGGCTCAGACAACGCCGCACCCGATTTCGCGGCAGACCCCCAACCCAAGGAGTATCGCAGATGAAACGGTTCCTCACGCCCCTGCAGATCAGCGCGGCGATCGCTACGTTCGGTCTTGTCGCAGGCTTCGGATGTCTCGGCCCGGTCGGCGCCGAGTTGGATGATGACGCGCTCGTCGCCGGCGCGACGCTCGGCAGCGGCAGGCTGGCGACCCCCGGTGCGTCGATGTTTGACGACATGGACGATCTGCTGGGAATGGACGACGACGGCAAGGACGACGCCGCTGATGACGACGACATGACCGACGGCGACGACGACGACCTGGACGGCGACGACGACCTCGACGATGCCGATGATCAGGACGATCTCGACGACATCGACGACGACATGAACGACGACAAGGACGACAACGGCAACGAGAACGGCGACGACAACTCGAACGACAACGAGTCGGATGACGATGGCGACGACAACTCGAATGACAACGAGTCGGACGATGGCGACGACGACAACTCGAACGACAATGAGTCGGACGACGACGGCGACGATCGCTAACGCGACCGGCGTTTGCGAATGATGCGTTTGACCAACCTGCGTCGCCGCCTGCCCCGGGCGACAACGCTTGCGGAGCTGTCTCTCACCGAGGCGGCTCCGCCCTCATTCTCGCGATCCCCACTTGCCCCCGCGTCATTCCCACTATTTAGGCCAGAATCTTCGAAGTCGGTAAATCGCGCAGCAGCAGAATGCGATCGCGCGGGAAATCGGCGCGCGTTGGTGCGAGGACCTTTTCGTCCGCGGTGCACCATTGGCAATCCAATTCTTCGGCAAGTTGCAGGTAAATCATGTCGTAGACCGAGCGCGAGAATCGCAGCGCCATGACGGCGCAGGTGCATAGCTGGTCGACCGTCGTTTCGGAGAACTGAATCGGTGCCGCAAACATCGTGTCCAGCAGCACCGCCAAGTCCCGCTCGGCCGTGACATGCCCGCCGCGACCCCGAAGTCCGCGATGGAACCCGCGCGAAAGCGCAGCCGTCAATTCCATTCTCAAGAAGTCTGGAGCAAGAACCTCGATCCGACCGGCGGCGCACGCGACGCTCAATTCGCGCGCCAATTCCGTTTCGTCAGGTGCTTCATCCGTCAGGTACCACTTTGCCGCGACGCTTGCATCGACGACGAGCCGAGCCTGCCCGCTCATCGCTCGCGAATCTCCCGGATGAGGTCCGTTGTTGTGCCGCTGATCGGGCCGATTCGCTCGCGAATCTCTTGGACCCGCTTAAGCCACTCCTCGCCTTTCGCCTTTCGATCTCGCTCGGCTGCGCTGAGCCGCTCGGCCAAGCGAGCAATGAGCTCGCGCTGCGCATCCGGCGTCAGTTGCGAAAACGACGTTTCAATCTCAGCGAGTCGTTGTTGCTCTGACATAGGCAAAATTATAACCCGCTCTCCATTGCCACGCCCACAAAAGTGCCTCGCGCTAAAACAGCGCCGACGACCCCACGACCACCCCATTCACCCGCAGCACGATCTCAAAAAAATCGTCCACACCGATGAACTCGATCTGGATGAAATCGCCGCAGGTGAACGCATCGCCGAATTGCAGCGCGTCGCTCGGCTCCGCCAGACCGATGAACTCTCCCAGGAAGTAGACCTCGGTCTCGTCGGAGAAGATCGTGCCCAGCCGGTCGCAGTCGAACTCAAATTCAATGAATTCGCCCGGGATCAGCGAGCCGATGTCGAGAAACTCACGCGGGTCCTGGAGCGCCAGCAGGTCGTTATCCGGGTCAAAGCGGATGTCGGGCACCACGTCGAAATCGCTGTTATTGAACACTTCCACCGCGATCGGCTCGTCGAAGCCGATCCCGGGAATCGGGAAAACACCGTTAATGCAGCCGCCCAGACCCATCAGAACCATCGCCGGCAGCGCGATCGTGACCCGCTTCATAGGCAATCTCTCCGAAATTCCAGTAATTTGCCCGTTGCGCAGGCGTGGTCGCCGCCGGACAATGCGTCTCGGTGGCGGCGGGGCCTGTCGACGAGGCGCGGTCGGGCCGCGTCCCCGCCCCGTGTTCAGACGACTAAGTGTAGGAATTCATTCAAGCGACCGCCGCCGCGGCGAAGGAATCGGACACATGGCCCTCATGGCAGGGGTATCGGGAGTGCGGGGGCTGGTCGGAGAAACGCTCACGCCGCGCGTCGCGCTCGAGTTCGCGCAGGCCTTCGGCACGATGCTGAATGGCGGCCGGGTCATCCTCGGCCGCGACTCACGCCCCTCGGGCGCCATGTACGCCGCCGCCGCCACCGCCGGCCTCGCCGCCGCGGGCTGCGAAGTGACCGACGTCGGCATCGCCATGACGCCCACGATCGGCCACGCCATCCGCGAAGGCGGCTACGCCGGCGGCGTCGTCATCACCGCCAGCCACAATCCGTCACAGTGGAACGGCATGAAGACGCTCGACGAAGACGGCCTCGCGCCGGATATCGAGCGTGCCCAGCGCCTTGCCAATATTCGGGCCTCGGGCGAGTTGCGCAATATCAAAGAGGGATTTCGCCCGACCATCTATGACACCCAAGCGGGCGAGCGCCACTGCGATGCCGTGCTCAAGGCGATCGAGGTCGATGTCGCCCCGCTGCGCGGCATGAAGGTCGTCCTCGACAGCGTCAACGGGGCCGGCTGTCAGGATTCGCCGCACTTCCTCAGCGAACTGGGCTGTCAGGTCATTCACATGAACGGCGAGCCGACCGGCGACTTTGCCCACCCGCCCGAGCCGCTCGCCGAAAACCTCTATGACCTGTGCGAGATGGTGCGAAAGACCGGTGCGGCTTGCGGCTTTGCGCAAGATCCCGACGCCGACCGCCTCGCGATCGTCGACGAGCGCGGCCATTTCATCGGCGAGGAATACTCGCTCGCCCTCTGCACCAAGTTTGTGCTCATGCACCGCCCCGGTCCGGTCGCGGCAAATCTCAGCACTTCGCGCCGTATCGACGATCTCGCGCGGGCATACAAACAGCCGGTGATCCGCACGCCCGTCGGAGAGGCCCACGTCGCCCGCGCGATGCGCACCGCCAAGGCCGTCATCGGCGGCGAAGGCAACGGCGGCGTGATCGACCCGCGCATCTCCTGGGTCCGCGACTCGGTCGCCACCATGAGCCTCGTGCTGCAGCTACTCGCCCAAACGCGCAAGCCGCTCAGCGCGCTCGTTGCGGAGATTCCCAACTACGTGATGATCAAGCGCAAGGCCGAGTGCGACGGCCCCCGGATTCAGAAGGCCGTCGCCGCGGTGACGAGCGAATTTTCGGCCCAAAAGCCCAACACCAGCGACGGCATCCGCATCGATTTCCCCGACGGCTGGGTCCACCTCCGCGCATCCAACACCGAGCCGATTTTCCGCATCATCGCCGAAGCCGCGGACGAGCCGACGGCGGAGCGGCTGATCGGCGACGTGCGAAAAGTCGCCGGATTGTGACGCGCGGGCGACCGATCGGCCCTAGGGCTCGTTAAACGCTTCGCCCCGCCCCCAGCCGCGATTGTCGGTGCCGCCCGTCGCCGCGCGGCCCGCAATCTGCGTCCGAAGCGTTCTCGCCAAGGCACCCCGCCATTCCGAGAGAAAAACCACCCCACTACACCGCGAAGCCACCGATGAGACTCGAACTCATAACCTGCGGTTTACAAAACCGCTGCTCTGCCAATTGAGCTACGGTGGCATGGAGCGAACCGGCCGACAGGATGCTCGGCCTCGCCGGGCAAATCGCTTCGCCCGCCACAACCCCGCCGCCGGCTAGGCTGCGGATGTCGACCGAGGAATGAGTTTACCGCCGCAGCGCGTGAAAACCAGTTTGGCCCGCGCCGCGCTTCCTCTCGATCGCCGCCCGTCATTTGGCTCACGAATCGCCCGCGCTCAACAACCCCGGCGCGACGACGCCCCCGCACCCCGCCCCATCGCCTCTTCGCGATTCCCGCCCCTGGCACGCCGCATGCTCATCAACAGCTCCGATGAGCGATCCAAAGACCACCAGTGTGATGGGGCGACGCGTTCTGCCGATGCCGGACACGGCCAGTGCCGAGGCCATGAGCGCGGCGATTGCCGCCATGCGCAGTGCGATGGAGCGGCTAGTTGCGCTCGCCGACGCGAAGCTGGTCGCGATTCGTCGAGCCGATGCGCAGGCCTTGCTCAAGGTCGCCGCCGAGGAGGGCCCCGCGCTCGAGGCACTGCTCTCCGCCGAGCAGAAGCGGCGCGACGCGACCGCGGCCATTGCGCGACAATCGGGCTTCCCAACCGCACCGCGCGACACGCGGGGCACCCTGCGAATCGGAAGTACACCAGCCGCCGCCGCCGCTTCGCCCAAATCTGCCTCGCACGCGCAAGCTTCGCCGCGCACCCATATCGAATCCGGTCCGGCGCGGCTTGACGGGGCGAAGCGAACAAAGTCGCTCGCGGCCTCTTCCGCCTCGGGTCACAAAGCGGCCCCGCACCTCGAGCGGCCCGCCAAAGATCAGCCGGCGGCCGAGGCAACAGCCGCCGCGCTCGGCGAACTCCGAGTCACTGAAGTTGCCGCCTTTCTGCCGCAGCCGATGGCCTCCCAGGTCGGAGCGGCGGCGATTCGGCTGAAGGGGCTGGGCGAAGAACTGAAGCGCAAAAACGCGCTCGTGCGCGATGTGACGCAAGGCTTGCAGGCCCACATCCGCGGCATCTTTGCGTCGCTGGCGCGAGAAGGGGAAGAGAGCATTTCCTACGGGCCGAACGGGCGCGAGTCGCGCAACCGTGTTCGGACGTGGGTGGACGCGGTGGGCTAAATCATGTCGATCCTCGGTGCAAGTTTTCAGATCGGGCGCAGCGCTCTGGCCACCTATCAGTCGGCCCTCGCCGTCACCGGCCAGAACATCGCCAACGTCGGCAACCCCGACTACGCCCGGCAGAGCGGCCGCCTCGCAACGCTCGACGGCGGCCTGACCCCCAGCGGCCATCAGGTCGGCGCGGGCGTGCGCATGACCGGCCTGGTGCGCAATTTCGACGCGGCCGTCGAGAACCGGCTGCGCGTCGCGCTCGGGGCCCGCAGCGGAGCCGAGACTTCGCAACAGGCCTGGCTGCAGACCGAGTCGCTCTACAACGAGCTGACCGACGCCGACCTCTCGACCCAGCTCAACAACTTCTTCAACGCCTTCGCCACGCTCGAGATCAACCCCCAGGACGCCTCGACGCGCAGCCTGATCCGCAGCTCGGCCGAGAACGTCGCCGGTGAGTTTCAGCGGCTGCACAAAGGACTGGTGTCGCAGGTTGAGGATCTCAACGTGCGCGTCGGCCAGGCGGTCGACCGCGCCGACGACATCGCCGGCGAAATCGCCAATCTCAACAAGCTGATCATCACCGAAGAGTCGCGCGGCGTGGGCGTGGCCAGCGCCCTGCGCGACCGCCGCGACGGGCTGCTGCGCGAGCTTTCCGAATATCTCGACATTCAGGTGCGCGAGACCGCCAACGGCGCGGTCAACGTCTACGTCAACAGCGACCCGCTGATCGAGGCCGGCCGATCGCGCGGGCTCAAAACCGAACTGCGACTCGAAGACGGGCTGGAGATCTTCCAGGTCCGATTCACCGACAACAACGGCCTCGTCCGCGCCCGCGACGGGCTGATCGCCGGCGTCGTCGATGCACGCGACAACGCGATTCGCGGCCAGATTTCCGCCCTCGACGGCGTGGCGCGGGCCTTCATCGGCGAAGTCAACCGCGTGCAATCGACCGGCGTCGGCCTCAACGCGCAACAATCGCTCAGCGGCGTGCACGCCGTGCGCGATGCCAACGCCGTGCTGAGCGACCCGACCCTGGGCCTGCCCTATCCGATCAGCAACGGCGTCATGATCGTCCACGTCCGCAACGCCCAAACCGGGCAGGAAACCACCCGCCAAATCGAAGTCGATCTCGACGGCCTCAATGGCGACGACACCACCCTCGCGGACCTGGCCGCAGCGCTCGACGGCGTGCCCGGGCTTTCCGCGGGCGTGACGACCGACCTGCGGCTGCAGGTCACCGCGGACGCCGGGTCGGAGGTTTGGTTCAGCGAGGATACCTCCGGCGCCCTGACCGCCCTCGGCGTCGGTGCGTTCTTCGAGGGCGATTCCGCCTCCACGATCAATCTGCACGACTCGATTCGAAACAACGTCTCACTGATCGCGGCTTCGGCCAACGGCGCCGCGGCGGACGGCGCCAACGCGGGCCGCTTCGCCCTCCTGCAACGCGACGGCACCGCGCTGCTCAACGGCCGCACCGTCCAGCAGGCCCAGGCCGACATGTTCAGCACCGTCGCGGTCGGCGCGGCAAACGCCCAGGTGCGCTACGACGCCGCCGACGCGGTCTACAGCAGCATGCTCGCGCAACGCGAAGCGGTCAGCGGCGTCAGCCTCGACGAAGAGGCGATCAACCTCAGCAAATTCCAGACGGCGTTTCAGGGAGCAGCACGTTACCTGAGCGCGATCGATCGGTTGGCGGATGACGTGCTGGCGCTCGTGAGTTAGGTGGCGTTTCATGCGCAGTGAGTTTCGAGTTTCGAGTGCAGAGTGTCGAGTGGAAGACGCGCTTAATCGCGCGTTTTGTAACTCGAAACTCTGCACTCGCACCTCGCAACTCGCCGCGTCGGCAGGAGCTTCGATATGCCCGTAATCCCCATCAACGCGGCCCGCGTTTCCAACCACCTCCGCACCTTCAGTCTGCTGCAGGTCAGCCGACAGAATCAGGTCGGGTTGTTTCGGGCTCAAAATCAGATCGCGACCGGGCTGAAGTTTCAGAGCGCCAGCGAAGATCCGGCCGCGGCAAATGCGGCGAACGTCTTCGATCGACGCCTTGAGTCCATGGGCCAGGTGAAGAAAAACCTGCAGAGCGTCAACGCCGCCATGGGCTCGGTCGAAGGGGCGATGGCCGAGGCCATCGAGCTTCTCACCGAGGCCAAAAACATCAATCTCGAAGCCATCGGCGACAGCAGCTCCACCGCCGAGCGCCAGGCCCTGATGACCGTCGTCGACCGCATCATCGAGCAGATGGTCAGCGTCGGAAACCGGCAGCACCTGAACCAGTATCTGTTCGCCGGCGACTACGGCGGCGGCCGGCCGTTTGAGTGGGACGGCGAAGGCGTGATCTATCGCGGCGACGCCGGCCTGACCGAGGCCATCGTCGATTCGAGCCTGCAGGAAGACAGCTTCACCGTCCCCGGAACGAACTTCTTCAACGCGATCAGCTCAGAGGTCCGCGGCATCGTCGACCTCGATCCGCGTCTGACCAACGACACACGCCTGCAGGATTTGCGCGGCGCGGCAGGGCAGGGCATTCGCAACGGCGCGGTGCGCTTCGTCGTCGCCGGCGCAGAATACGCCGTCGATCTGACCGGGGCCGAGACCATCGGCGACGTCGTCGATCGCCTGAACGCCGCACTCCCGCAGGAACTGGCGGCCGCCAACGACGGACGCGGCATCGCCATCGGCTACACCGGCGGAGCGACGCCGGCCTTCACGATCGCCGACGTGGGCGGCGGCAACATGGCCCGCGACCTGGGCATTCATACCAACGGTGCTTCCGGACCGCTGGCCACCGCCGACCTCGACCCGGTGATGACGTTGCGCACGCGCGTGTCAGATTTGCGCGCCGGCGTCGCAGCCCAGTTGGGCGAGGGCATCACGATCGAGAACGGCAGCCGCAGCGTGCAGCTCGACCTCAGCGGCGCGGAGACGCTGGAAGACGTGTTGAACCGCATTAACAGCACGGATATCGGCGTGTTCGCGCAGATCGGGGCCGATGGGCGCACGATTAACGTGCGCAACCGCATTTCCGGCAGCGCCCTCCGCATCTCCGAATGGAACGGCACCCTGGCCGAAACGCTCGGCATTCGCAGCATCGCCTCGGCCACCCCGCTGGCGGCCCTGAACGACGGCCGCGGCGTGGAGACGGTCGCTGGCGCAGATGTGCGGATTTCTACTGCAAATGGCGGGGTTTTTGACATTGATCTCGACGGCACCATGACATTGCAGGATGTCGTCGACCGCATGAACACCGCCGCCGGCGGCTCGTTCACCGCCTCGCTCTCGCCCGGCGGCGACGGAATCGAAATTTTGGACAACACCGCCGGGGCTGGCACGCTGCGTGCTGAGAGTGTGAACGGTTCTTTCGCATACGAAGACCTGGGCTTGGATGTCGCGGCGGTCGGCAATGTGCTGACCGGGCGCAACGTGAATCCGATCTTCGTCGACGGCGCCTTCTCGGCGCTGATCGAGCTGCGAAACGGACTCGCGAACGATGACCGGCGCATGTTGCAACGCGCCGGCGAACGAATGGAACGCGTCCTGGGCGACATGCTCGAAGTGCAGGGCCAGGCCGCCGCCCAGGCCAAGAAGATGGAAGATCGCTCGGAGAGATTGGAAAACGAGCTGACCGCGACGCAGGTCATGATGAGCGAAGTGCGCGACGCGGATCTGACGGAAGTGATTGTGAAGTTTCAACAGATGCAGACCGCGCTGCAGGCCAACTATCAGGCGGCGTCGCGAATCCTGGATCTGAACCTGCTGGAGTTCCTCGGTCGGTAACCACCGGGGCGCGACATAGAGCAGGCGAGAACGAAGAGAGGGAGAAGACAGGTTTCGCGGGCCCGCGCCACGGCGAGTGCGGCGGCCCGCAGGTGTGAAGGTGAGGACGCGACCAGGTATGGCGCGTCGGAACGGTTGGATGTGTAGAGCAGGGCTCAGCCTTGCTCGTGTCCCGCAGCGAACGCGTGAATTGGACGAACTCCGGCGGATGCCCGCCGGCACGCGAGCGCAGCGCTTGCCGCAGTTGGACGGTCGCCGACGGGAGCAGCTAGCGATGCTCATTCAGACGACGCGATTTGGAACGATCGAGGTGGACGACGAAAAGTTGATCACCTTCGAGCAGGGATTGCTGGGTTTTCCGAAGTGCACGCGCTTCGCGCTGATCCAGACCAACCCGGAGGCAGTCTTCTTCTGGCTGCAGTCGGTCGACGCCGCCAACCTGGCCTTCGTAGTCTGCGATCCGCGGGCCTTCGTGCCGGACTATCAGGTCGGCATTCGCCGCGACGAGGTCGCCAACCTCGAACTCGGGGGCGATGAGGATTGCCAGGTCCTGGTGATCGTCAACAAGGTCGACGGGCGTCTGACGGGCAATCTGCTCGGGCCCCTGGTCATCGGCGCAACGTCGAGGCTCGGGCGCCAGTTCGTGCTGTCGGACAAGCGATTTTCGACCCGACAGCCTCTGATGGAGGCGCCGGGCGTCGCACGGGCGACGGCGAAGTCGGCGTGAGCAGGCCCCAGCCAGGGGCCGATCGGGCGGACGACCGCACAGCGTGTGCGATTGCCGCAAAATGGCGTAGCCAAAGGATTCGAGGGTCAGCTAAGATGTACGTGGGCGTAATCGGGCAGGAAGGACGAGAGCGGCGTTTCGGCGCTGCGGCCTGCGCGCCGACGGAGCGGTTTGCGGGCGCACTCGTTCGTGTGCGACGCGAGCAAAACGAAGCTCCCTCGCAGAGTAGTAAGCGCATCGGCACAGTCCAGGAAGGAGCCGCGGATGTTGGTGCTATCCAGACAGCGCGACGAATCGATCATTATCGGGGACAACGTCCAAGTCACGATTGTGGATATACGCGGGGACAAAGTTCGATTGGGAATTGTGGCGCCGCCCGAAGTGACGGTGCACCGCAAGGAAGTCTACGACGCGATTCAGCGCGAGAATCGCAAAGCCTCCGGAGTCTCTCCGGCCGATCTGCCAGCGGTGAAAGCCGCCACGCCGGCGGCCGCGACCGCTTCGCGCAACTCCACCCCTCACTCGAGCAACGGCACACCCGCCGCGGCTCCGCCCGCGTCAGGAGCCGCTTCGTAGCGGATCTCGACGTTCGTCTTCGTTCGGAAATTCAGGACTTCTAAGAAAGCCACGAACCGTTCAAGGAGGATGGCCAATGGCTCGTATTAACTCAAACGTCGGGGCCGTGATCGCCCAACGACAGCTCGGCAGCTCGTACCGCTCGCTCAACAACACCCTCAGCAAGCTCAGCACCGGGCTGCGGATCAACCGCGGCAAGGACGACCCCGCGGGGTTGATCATCAGCGAGCGGCTGCGGGCCGAAATCGGCGCCGTAAACCAGGCGATCCGAAACACCCAGCGGGCCAGCAACATCATCGCCACCACGGAAGGCGCGCTCGACGAAGTCGCCAACCTCCTGCGCGATATTCAGGGCCTCGTCATCGAAGCGGCCAACGAGGGCGCGCTCTCCCAGGAAGAGATCGCCGCCAACCAGCTGCAGATCGACTCCGCCATCGAGAGCATCACCCGAATCAGCAACAGCACCACCTTCGGCGGTAAGCAGTTGCTCAACGGCTCGCTCGACTACATCACCAGCGGCGTCACCACCAGCCAGCTGGCGAGCGTGCAGATCCGCGGCGCTCAGTTCGGTACGCGAAGCTCGATCCCCGTCGAGATCGACGTCACCCAGTCCGCATTGCCCGCCCGGCTCATCTATCCCGCCAGTAATACCGGCGCCGGCACCGTCACCATCGAGGTGCAGGGCAACGACGGCGTGACCACGCTCTCCTTCGCCTCAAACACCCCCGTCTCGACCGTCGTCGAAGCCATCAACTCGGTCAGCGACTCCACCGGCGTACGCGCTACCCAGTCGGGCGGCGCCTTCTACGTCGAGAGCACCGGACTCGGCAGCCGCCAGTTCGTCTCCATCAAGGCGCTCACCGGCAGCTTCGTCGTCGAGGACACCGGCGGCAATCCCAGCGTGCGACAGGTCGGCCGCGACGCTCGCGCCACCCTCAACGGCGCGCTGACCACCGGCGACGGCAACCGCCTGACCCTCAAGACCTCAACCCTCGACATCGAGGTCCGCCTCGATGACAACTTCGGAACCGGCACCACCACCTTCGACATCACCGACGGCGGAGCGCTCTTCCAGGTAGGGCCGCAGGTCAATACGAATCTGCAAGTCGGCCTGGGCGTGCAATCGGTCGCGGCTTCGCGGCTCGGCAACGCCGAGGTCGGATTCCTCTCGCAGATTCAGACCGGTCAGTCCTTCTCCTTGTCGAGCGGCAATTTCCTCGACGCTCAAAAGGTGCTGGACGACGCGATCAAGCAGGTCGCGGTGATGCGTGGGCGTCTGGGCGCGTTCGAAAAGAACAGCCTCGACACCAACGTCAGCCAGCTCAGCATCACCATGGAGAACCTGACCTCCTCCGAGAGCGCCATCCGCGACGCGGACTTCGCGGCCGAAACTTCGCAACTCGCTCGAAACCAGGTGCTGGTCAGCTCCGGCACCACGGTCCTGGGCATCGCCAATCAGACCCCGGCGAGCGTGTTGCAGTTGCTCGGCGGCTAAGACCCCGGGAGCCCCGGCTCTTTCGAGCCGGCCTCCATCGCTCGTGTCCGGTGAAAATGCTTCAGGCGGCGCGCCCCGGCGCGCCGCCTGTCTTTCATTGCGCCCCGCAAACATCGTCAGGCCGGCTGCGGCGACCGATGCTGCTC
>JALHOX010000082.1 GCA_022842805.1 Phycisphaerae bacterium
CAATACACCAACGGGATTGAGCTGCTCCGCAACGCCATCGTGCCCACGAATCTGTCGGGGTATGCCTATCCGATCAGCGGCAAGCCCACCTTCAGCACGCCGGCTTACATCCCGGTCGTGTTTGAGCTGACGGTTCTGTTCTCCGCTCTGACGGCGGTCTTCGGCATGTTGGCCATGAACGGTCTGCCGACCTTCTGGAACCCGCTGCTTCGTCAGCCGCGCTTCCGCGCCGTCACGAACGACCGCTTCTTCCTGGTCGTCGAGGCGCGCGATCCGAAGTTTGATGCGACCTCCACCGCCACGATGCTCCGCGGCCTCGGCGGCGGCGAGCCGGAGCGTGTCGAGGCGCCGGTCGAGTCGGCCGAGCCGCCGCGCTGGCTGATCTCCGCCGGCATTCTGGCGACCTGCTTCGCGCTGATCCCGCTGGTGGTGATCGCCAAGGCCCGCAACGCGAAGATGCGTGAGCCGCGCATTCACATTGTTCAGGACATGGACAATCAGGAGCGGTACAAGGGCCAGATGCCCAACCCGGCTTTTGCCGACGGTCGCGCCATGCGGCCGGAGGTCGACGGCACGGTCGCTCGCGGCGACATCCGCGACACTCGCGCCGATGTGCATTTCACCGAAGGCTTGGTCGACGGCGACTGGGCGGCGAATTTCCCCGCCAAGATCACGATCAACGAAGATTTGCTCGAGCGCGGGCAGAACCGCTTCAACATCTACTGCAGCGCCTGCCACGGCCTCGACGGTCGCGGCAACGGCCCCGTGAACGCGCGCAACATGGACGGCCGCCCCGGCTGGGAAACCTGGGTGCAGCCCACCAGCATGCACGACCAGAGCGTGCGCGATCGGGCCCACGGCCACATCTTCAACACGATTACCAACGGTATTCGCACGATGCCGCCTTATGGCGCGAGCCTCGCGATCGAGGATCGCTGGGCGATCGTCGCCTACGTCCGCGCCCTGCAGCAATCGAGCGCGGCGTCGCTGAGCGACGTGCCCGAGAACATCCGCAAAGAACTGGAGGCGCGCTAACACCGTGGCACACGCAGCCCCCGCGATCGACATCTCGCGCGAAAACCGCCGCTTCGACGACATCGCTCCCGGCCTGGCCGGACGCGTTTGGACGCTTGGGGTCGGCGCTTTCGTCGTCGCCATTCTGATGGCGCTGATTCCCACGTTCACCGGCAAGCAGACCGATTTCTCGGTCGGCGCGAGCGCGTTCTTCCGCTCGTACGTGCTGGCCTTCGCCTATGCGTGCAGTCTGGGCCTTGGCGCACTGTTCTTCACCATGATCCAGCACCTGACCCGCGCCGGCTGGAGCGTGGTCGTGCGCCGCTTCGCCGAGACCATCGCCGGTCAGTTGCCGCTGCTGGCGCTGCTCGGCCTGCCGCTGCTCATTCCGATCATCTTCGGCATGGAAGGCGTCTACGAGTGGTCGAGCGCGGCGGCGGTGAAGAACGACGCGACGGGCCTCCTGCAGAAGAAGCAGCCCTATCTCAACGCGACCTTCTTCATCATCCGCATGGTCTTCTACTTCGCCGTCTGGGGCTGGCTCGGCAGCTTTTATCTCAACAAGTCCGTCGAGCAGGACCTCACCGGCGATCATGAGCTGAGCGTCAAGATGGGCGGCGTCGCCGGCCCCGGCGTGCTGCTGTACGCGTTGACGGTGACGTTCTTCGCCGTCGACCTGCTGATGTCGCTCACCCCGCACTGGTACAGCACCATCTTCGGCGTCTACTACTTCGCCGGCTGCATGGTCAGCACGCACGCCACGCTGATCGTGATGATGGTCTTGCTGCAGCGCAGCGGCCGCCTGGTGAACGTGCTCACGCAGGAGCACTATCAGGACGTCGGCAAATTCATGTTCGCGTTCACGGTCTTCTGGGCCTACATCGGATTTTCGCAGTACATGCTGATTTGGTACGCGAACCTGCCGGAAGAGACCTACTGGTACGCCGCGCGACAGTCGACGCCCTATTGGCTCGTCGTAAGCCTGACGCTGCTCTTCGGCCACTTTGTACTGCCGTTCCTCGCGCTGATCAGCAAGCACGCCAAGCGCAGCCCGAATTTCATTTTCCTGGGCGCCTGCTGGATGCTGCTGATGCACTTTGTCGACATGCACTACGTCGTCTCGCCCGATACGCACGGCTATCAGCAGTATCTGCTGGCCAAAGACGCGGGCAAGGCGGCGGCAGGGGCGGGCAGCTACATGGCGCACGGCGCGACTGCTCTGCTGACCGACATTCCAATGACGATCGGTATGCTGGCCGTGCTGGCCTCCGCCGTGATCCGCGAACTGGGGCGCAATTCCCTGATTCCGGAGCGCGACCCGCGCCTGAACGAGTCGCTGGCGTTTGAGAACATCTGAAGAGGTGAAGGCAATGAGCGCCGCGCACGGACATCACACGGAAGACACCAGCAGCCACTCGGCCCGCGGACTCGAAGCCGACCCGCCCGGCCCGACGACCGCCTTCGCCGGCGCGATCGGCGTCTTCCTGATCATCGCCACGATCATCGGCCTGGAAGGCTTCTACTACTTCACGAGCGATCGTGAGGAGACGAACAAGTCGTATCAGCAGTCCTACAACAGCCGCGTCGCGCTCCAAAGCACGCAACGCGCCGACCTCGAAAAGTACAAGCTCGACAAGGAAACGAAGAAGGTCCAGATCCCGATCAGCGACGCAATGAAAATGGTGCAAAGCACGCTGAAGTCCGCCCCCGCCGGCGGTGGCAGCTAGGATCGTCCTAAACGTGATGAAGACGAGCACGAATCAGCGAAGCGCCTCTGCCCGCAACACGCTCACCCGCGTGGGGCTGTGCTGCTGCGCGCTGGTCGCCTTCGTCTCGGCCGCTCCGCCCA
Organism: Phycisphaerae bacterium; assembly: GCA_022842805.1. Taxonomy (GTDB): domain Bacteria; phylum Planctomycetota; class Phycisphaerae; order UBA1845; family Fen-1342; genus JALHOX01. The sequence continues at coordinate 2,864 of JALHOX010000082.1, forward strand.
CCGAACAGGTGCCCAAGGGCATGGAGCAGGTCGGCATCGATCAGAAGCTGGGAGCCCAGCTCCCGCTCGACGCGGAGTTCCTGGACTCTCAGGCTCAGCCGCACCGCCTGCGCGATTATTTCGACGGCAAGACGCCCGTCGTGCTCACGCTCAACTATTACGAATGCCCGCTGCTCTGCCATTTGCAGTGGGAAGATCTGGTGAAGACGCTGCAGCTCTCCAAGCTTACGCCGACCAAGGATTTCCGCATCGTCACGGTCAGCTTTGACCCGCTCGAGCAGCCCCGCCTCGCGGCCGCCAAGAAAGACGCCTACGTCAAGCAATACGGCCATCCGATGGCCGACGCCGGCTGGAATTTTCTTTGCGGCAAGCAGGTCAGCATCGAGCGGCTCACCGGCGCGGCGGGTTTCCGCTATCGCTACGACCCGAATGAGAAGCAGTTCAACCACGCCGCCACGCTGATCATCTGCTCGCCCGAGGGCAAGATCTCGCGTTATCTGGGCCTCAATACCGATCCGGACGTTCTGCGGCTCTCGCTGGTCGAGGCGTCGCAGGGCAAGACCGGTTCGCTGTTCGATCAGCTTTTCCTCTGGTGCTATCACTACGACCCCAACCGCAACAGCTACGCTCCCGTCGCCATGCGCATCATGCAGATGGGCGGCCTGCTGACGCTTGCCACGCTGTCGCTCTTTCTGAGCGGGCTGTGGATGATGGAATCGCGCCGGCGGCGCTGGCTCGCCGCCCGCGCGGCGCCGGCCGGGCCGGCAACGGGGCCGACGTCGACGACTCAACCAACGGTGCATGCATGACGCAATGGATCGCTAGTTCGGGCCTATTCCTGGCGCAGTGGAATCGCGATGGCGGCAGCATGATGCTCCCGCCGCAAAACTCCACGATCGCCCCGTCTATCGACTGGGTCTTCAACTTCATTTTCTGGATCTGCATCGTCTTCTTCGCCATCATCGTCGGCGCCATGGTGATGTTCATCGTGGCTTATCGCCGCACTCCGCAGCGCATGAAGGCCACGAGCGACGTCACCCACAACACGCCGCTCGAGTTGGGTTGGAGCGTTCTGCCCGGCATGCTGCTGGTGCCGATCTTCTGGTGGGGCTACGACGCCTTCATGGACCTGCGCCAGGTTCCCGCCGACGCCTATCAGGTGAAGGTTTGGGCCCAGCAGTGGGCCTGGAGCTTCGAGTATCCCAACGGCCATCAGGACTCCAACCTGCACGTCCCCGCCGGCCGCCCCGTGCTGCTGACGATGAACTCGTCCGACGTGCTGCACAGCCTCTACATCCCCGATTTCCGCGTAAAGCAGGACGTCGTGCCGGGCCGCTTCACCAAGCTTTGGTTCCAGGCCGACAAGCCCGGCGAACACAACCTGCACTGCACCGAGTATTGCGGCAAAGACCACTCGAACATGAACGCGCAGGTCATCGTCCACTCGACGGAAGACTTCCCGACCTGGCTCGCGAACGCCGACCCGCTCTCCAAGCTGACCGAAGAGCAGGTCAAAGAGTGGCTCGCCGATCCCGACGCCTTCATCAAGGCTCACCCCGAATTCGAAGGGCTGGAGCCGCCGGTGGTCGTCGGCAAGAAGCTGCACAAGAAAAAGGGCTGCGTGAGCTGCCACAGCCTCGACGGCGCCGCGAACACCGGCCCGACCTGGAAGGGTCTTTGGGGCAAAAAGGCCCACGTCGTGCTGGAAGGCGGCGCAGAGAAGCAGGTCGAGGTCGACGAAAATTACGTTCGTACGTCGATCCTCTATCCGGCGAATCAGATTTCGAAGGGCTACCAGAACGCCATGACCGCTTATCAGGGTCGCATCAAGGACCGCGAGATCATGGCGATTGTTGAGTACATGAAGACGCTGACCGAGAAGTAAATAAAGAAAGTTTCGAGGTGCGAGTGCAGAGTGTCGAGTTGCAGACAAATACTCCGCTAGCGGCAAATGGGCTGCGGCTTTTGTCTTCAACTCGAAACTCGGCACTCGAAACTCGAAACTCAGTATTTCCGGAGTGTTTCCGATGAGTGCGATTTCCCCCAGCATGGCCCCGCCCATGTACGACCGAGAGGTCGATCCGAAGAACTATTTGAAGGCCGGCTACGGCTTGTCGAGCTGGCTGCTCACGCTCGACCACAAGCGCATCAGCCTGCTTTATCTCTACGGCGTCGGCTTCATGTTCCTGTTGGGCGGCCTCTTCGCGCTGCTGGTGCGCACCACGCTGCTCACCGCCGGAAACGCCGAGGCCTTCGCCGCCAACAAGATCTGGGTCTCGCCCGACAATTACAACCGCTTCTTCACGCTGCACGGCGCGATCATGGTCTTCATCGTGATCATTCCGGGCATTCCGGCGGCCCTGGGCAACTTCGTCTTGCCGATCATGCTCGGCGCCAAAGACGTCGCGTTCCCGCGCATCAATCTGTTGTCATGGTACATGTGGCTCATCGGCACGCTGATGATCCTCAGCTCGCTGATGTACGGGGCGGTCGACACCGGCTGGACCTTCTACACGCCTTATAGCACCACCGCCGGCAAGGCCTTCGCCGGCATGATCCCGACCGTCGCCGGCGCGTTCGTGCTGGGCTTCAGCTCGATCTTCACCGGCCTGAATTTCATCGTCACGATCCACAAGCTTCGCCGCCCGGGTCAGACCTGGTTCCGCCTGCCGCTGTTCCTCTGGTCGCTCTATGCGACGGGTCTGGTGCAGGTGCTCGCGACGCCGGTGCTGGGCATCACGCTCGTGCTGCTCTTGGTCGAGCGCACCATGGGCATGGGCTTCTTCAACCCCGAGCTCGGCGGCGACCCGGTGCTCTTCCAGCACTTCTTCTGGTTCTATTCGCACCCCGCGGTTTACATCATGATTCTGCCGGCCTTCGGCGTCATGAGCGAGCTGATCTCGGTCTTCAGCCACAAGCACATCTTCGGCTATCGCTTCATCGCGTTTTCGAGCGTGGCGATCGCGCTGCTGGGCTTCCTGGTCTGGGGCCACCACATGTTCACCAGCGGTCAATCCGCCGTGCTGAGCATGATCTTCAGCGCCATCACCTTCACCATCGCCGTGCCGTCGGCCATCAAGGTCTTCAACTGGCTGGCGACGATGTACAAAGGCTCGATCTCGCTGCAGACGCCGATGCTCTACGCCCTGTGGTTCATGTGGATCTTCGGCATCGGCGGCCTGACCGGTCTGTTCCTCGGCACGCTCGCGGTCGACATTCACCTGCACGACACCTACTTCGTCGTGGCCCACTTCCACTACGTCATGGCGGGCACGATCTTCGTCCTCTTCGGCGGCATCCACTACTGGTGGCCGAAGATGTACGGTCGCATGTACAGCGAAGCGCCCGCGGCGTGGGCCAGCTTCCTGCTCTTCCTCGGCTTCAATCTGACCTTCTTCCCGCAGTTCATCATGGGCTCGCAGGGAATGCCGCGGCGGTATTACAACTACGCCGACCAGTATCAGATTTATCACCAGGTTTCCTCCGCCGGCTCTTACGTCATGGCGGCGGGAATGCTCCTGATGATGTACAACCTGGCGGCCTCGCTGCGCAGCGGACGCAAGGCGCCCGACAATCCCTGGGGTTCGAACTCGCTGGAATGGCACACCAGCAGCCCGCCGCCGCTTGAGAACTTCAACGGCGACGCCTTCCCGGGCGATCCGTACGACTATCACAATCTGGAGTGGGACGAAAAGATCGAGGGCTTCCGCGCTAAGGAGCCGCTCATTCGCCCCGCCCGCGTGGCCGCGGCACATTAGTCCGGCGCCATGGTTGTTTGAGCCGTGTCCTCTCGTCGGGTTCGACGAGAGGTGATCGAGTTCCAGCGTCGCGGTTGCGAGTCTGGTTTTTGAAAGAGGGCTGATCGAGAATGGCTGACGCAGCACATCCTCACGCCGGCGGATTGACGCACGGCTCGCACGACGCGCACGCGGCCCCCGGCGGCGGCGGGCACGCACACTCCTCCGTCGTCGCGCATCACTTCGACGACGCCGAGCAGCAGTTCGATTCCGCCAAGCTCGGCATGTGGCTCTTCCTCGCCACGGAAGTGCTGCTCTTCGGCGGTTTGTTCTGCGCGTACTTTGTGTGGCGCTCGAACCAGCCGGAGATCTTCCTTCACGGCCACGCCCACCTGAACAAAACGCTCGGCGCCATCAACACGGTGATCCTTCTGCTCAGCAGCTTCACGATGGCATGGGCCGTCAGTTGCTCGCAAAAGGGCAACAAGACTGGGTTGATCATCGGCCTCGGGCTGACGCTGCTGGGTGGCTTCGGCTTCCTCGGCATCAAGTTCGTCGAATACAAAGAGAAGATCGAGCACGGCTACCTCTGGGGCAATCGCTACGCGCCCACCGTGCATCACGACGATGCCCACGGCGCCGAAGCCGGCCACGCTACTGAAGCGAGCCACGGCGCGGCAGACGCTTCTCACGCCGCTTCGGCCCCGGCCTCGAACGAATCGCATGTCGCTGAATCACACGCGCCGGCGGAAGCTGCTCACGCCGAAAAGCCGGCGGCCCCCGCACCGGCCGCGGCCGCGCCGGTGACGCCGTACACCCCGCTCGGCGCCACTGCCGCGAAGCTCGAATCACTGAAGTACGAACCGACCAAGGCGCTCGTCGCCGCGTCTGCAGCGGGTGGCCTGAAGCCGCCGCCTGCGGAACAAAAGGATCCGGCTCACCACGGCCCCGACCTCGGCCCCGAGCCCAAGGCCACCCGCACCTACTTCAGCATTTATTTCTGCATGACCGGCCTGCACGGCATCCACGTTGTGATCGGCATGATCGTCATCGGCTGGCTGCTCTATCGCGCCATGAAGGGTGAGTTTGGTCCGGAGTACTTCACCCCCGTCGACCTCGGCGGCCTTTACTGGCACTTGGTCGACTTGATCTGGATCTATCTGTTCCCGCTGCTCTACCTGATCGAGTAGCGACGATTGGTCGGCGCCGCGCCCCGCAGGTAGCGGCCTTGGGTCTTGCAGAGAATTTCGCCCGTCGAGCGCATGCTTTTGATCGCGGGCTATCGCGTGTGCAAGCGCGAGGATTGAGGAGAGTTAGAGAATGAGCCACTCACACGCCGCCCACGGACACGCAGACGGACACGCAGACGGACACGGACACGGCCACGTCGGCCACGTCGTCCCCACCTGGCTGCTCGGTCTGGTCCTCGTCGGCCTGCTCATCCTGACCGGCATCACCGTCGGCCTCAGCGGCGTGCCCATGGGCCGCTTTAACACGCTCGTGGCGATGGCCATCGCCACGGTCAAGGCGACGCTCGTCGTCATGTACTTCATGCACCTACGCTGGGACCGCCCGTTCAACGCGATCGTGCTGGTCAGCTCGGTCCTTTTTGTGGCGCTCTTCGTCGGCCTCGCGATGCTCGACACCGCCACGTATCAGGATTTGCTCATTACTCCCGAGATCAATCGCCGCTAACTTCTGAGGACTTCGCCCGCGTGTTTCCGCTCGGCCTGCTATCGACCGGCGCCTTCGGCCGCGACTGGTTCGAGCCGGAATTCGGCGCGAGCGACAGCCGCGCCCGCGACCCGCGTCAACTCGGCATGCGGGTCTTCATCGCCTCGCTGGCGATGCTCTTCGCCGCCTCGATCGTGCTGCACTACCTGATTCGCTGGCAGATGGGCAAAGACGCCCCCGCGCTTCCCGGCGCCCCGCCCATGACCATTCTCGCGACGCTCGTCCTGCTCGCCAGCGGCGGCACGATGGTCGCGGCCCAATCCGCCGTAAGGCGCAATCGCCTCGCCCGGCTCGAACTGGCGCTGTTCGCGACGCTGGCCCTGGGCAGCGCGTTTCTGTTGTTGCAGTTTTTCGCCTGGGTCGACCTCACCCGCCGCGGCATCGACCTCACGACGAATCTGGCCGCCTTCGCGTTTTATCTGCTGACTGTGCTTCACGCGTTGCACGTCGTCGGCGGGATTATCGCTCTAACCTGGACGTCTCTCCGCGCCCGCCGCCGGATCTATTCCGCGACCAACATCGCCGGCGTGGAGCTTTGCGCCGAATACTGGCATTTTCTCGGGTTCGTCTGGATCGTGCTCGCCGTTGTGCTCTTTGTGGTCCGCTGAAACAGCGACCGGGGAGCGGCTGACCGCCGCGGAAAGCGTCTCGTCGAACCGGGCATCGCGCCCGCGCCGGGCAACGCTATGATTGGTTTCTTCGTCACGGAGTTTCGATTGAGCTCGCTGCCCGCCGCAACCTCATCCGTCGTCGTCGAATCGCGCCGCACCGGCGGCGTGGCGCGGATCGTCTCGGCCTTTGCGGAGCTCTCGAAAGCCCGCCTCAGCCTGATGGTCGTCATCACCGCCGGCGTCGGCTATCTGCTGGCGGCCTCGCAGGGTGCCGGCGACGCGCGCGGCCTGGTCGCTGTCGCGATCGGCGTCGCTCTGTCGGCCTTTGGCGCCAACGCGTTCAATCAGTGGATCGAGGTCGACCGCGACGCGCGCATGAACCGCACGCGCCGCCGCCCGCTCCCTGCGGGCGATCTGTCGTCCGGTGCCGCGCTGGTCTTTGCGGCTCTCTGCAGTCTTGTGGGGCCGCTGGTGATCCTCGGGCACGCGAATGCGCTGGCCGCGGGTCTGGCATTGCTCACCAACGCGCTCTACGTCCTTGCCTACACACCGCTCAAGCCTTTGAGCGTGACCAACACATTCGTCGGCGCGGTGGTGGGGGCGCTTCCGCCCATGATCGGCTGGGCCGCCGTGTCGAACGATTTGGCCGCGGGGGCTTGGCTGCTCGGCGGGTTGCTGTTCGTCTGGCAGATTCCGCACTTTTTCGCGCTGGCGTGGATGTATCGCGAAGACTATGCCCGCGGCGGTTTCCGCATGTTGCCGACGATCGACCCCAGCGGCGGCGTGACCGCGCTGCTGGCGCTGTTCTATGCGATTCTGCTGTTGCCGATCGGCGCCGGCCTCTCCGCCGCCCGCATCTGCGGCGTCTGGTTTCTGATCGTTCACACGGTGCTGACGCTCGGATTGATCGCGCTCTCGGTCGCGTTTTGGCGCGAGCGCAGCATGCTGCGGGCCAAGCGGCTGTTTCTGGGTTCGATCGCGTATCTGCCGCTGATTTTGGCGGCGATGGCGCTCGATCGCGTCGGAGGCGCAGCGCGTGGCTGATTCGCGCGGCGTCCAGCAGGCGGCAGGGGGGCTGAGTAACCAATCTGTTTCCGCGGCACGCGAGCCTCTGCTGACTTTCAGCAGCGGCGGGTGGATCCTGTGGGTGGCCGGCGCGCTGTGCCTCGCGGTCATCGCCTGGCGCGGCTCCGTTATCGCCTCGCAATGGAACCACCGCGCCAAGGGCGACGGCCGCAATGTCGAGACTTACGGCTTCGACCTTTCGAATCTCGCCGTCGATCGGGCATTGTTGCTGGCGACCGATTTGCCGCGCAACGGCATGCCCGCGCTCGATCATGTGAAGCGCCTCACGCTGAGCGAGGCCGACGATCTCGATCAGGAGCTGCGGAAAAATCACCGGCACAAATTTGTGGTCGATAGCGACCTCGTCGTCGGCGTCGTGCGAAACGACGAAGCCGCGGCGTATCCGCTGCGGCTGCTGGCCTGGCATCAGGTCGTCAACGACACGGTCGGCGGCGAGCCGGTGCTGATCACCTATGACCCGCTGTGCGACAGTGCGGTCGCGTTTGACCCGCGTCTGAGCGGCGGCGGGGCGGCGAAGTTCGGCTTTAGCGGTTTGGTCTGGAACGGCAATTTGCTGGTCTACGACCGCGTCAGCGAGGGGGCGAAAGAGAGCCTTTGGAGCCAGTTGCAATTTCGCTGCATCGCCGGTCCGCGCGTGGGCGAGGAACTGGCGATCGCGCCGTTCGAGGTGATGACCTGGGGCGATTGGAAGCGGCTGCATCCGCAGACGACGGTGATGCCGCTGGATAAGAACCGCATCCGCGTTTATCGCCAGACGCTGCACCATTACTACGGCACCGATCAATTGCAGTTCCCCGTTGATCCGCTGCCGCCGGCGAGCGACTACCAGCGGCTGAAGACGCCGATGCTCGCGTGGCGTGGGGAGGATGGCGGATGGCGTCACCAGCCGGCGGGCGCGAGTGCCGAAGTGAGTGCCGCGGCGGGCGGCTCCGAAAAGTCGGCGGTGCTGCGCGTCTTCTGGTTTGCCTGGCATGCGCACCATCCGGAAAGCCGGACGGCGACGCGCTAGCCCCCAACCCCCGGACTCAGCCAGAATCTGGCGTTGACGCATCCGCGGGAGGGGGATTATGATTCGCGATCCCGATCGGAAAGCCGACCGGGGTGTACTCGCTAGCGGAGCGTGTCCGAACGTCGGATTGCCGGCGGTTCGGACGATGGGTCGATCGGCACGCGACGATCGGCGCAGGCTCCAGCGCGAGGCTGCCTGTCGCGCAGCCGCGGGAACCGGCGGTTTTGTCCGCAGATTGGGTTCCCGCCTTGAGCTCGATATCGCTCGACACCGAACGACGCGGCGAAGCTGTCGTCGCGATTACCCGGTGGTGTAACGGTAGCACAGGAGATTTTGGTTCTCTTAGTTCTGGTTCGAATCCAGGCCGGGTAGTGCTGCCGCCGCGAACAGGCGGAAATAGGAACTGGGAGAGCGCCCCCTTTGGTTTGGGGCGCGGCTCTGATCGAGAAGAACCTGGAACCGCGTCTTGAGGGGCGCGGCGCCGATGAGGAAGACCTGAAGGCGATGAGTCGCACATGTGCCGTCATTCTGGCCGCCGGCAAGGGCACTCGGTTGAAGACCGAGTGGCCCAAGGTTTTGCATGAAATCAGCGGGCGGCCGATGTTGGCGTTCGTGATCGACGCCTGCCGCGCGGCGGGGATCGACGACTGCATCGTGGTGGTGGGGCATGGTCGCCAGCAGGTGGTGGACTCTTTCGCGGGCGACAAGCGCCTGAAGTGGGTCGACCAGACCGAGCAAAAGGGCACCGGCCACGCGGTGATGGTCTGTCGCGAAGCGATGACCGGCTACGACGAAGCGGTGATCCTCTGCGGCGACGGCCCGCTCATTCGGGCCGAGACGATTCGCGGCCTGGTCGAGACGCACCGCAACGCGAAGGCCGCTGCGACGCTGGCGACCGCCGTTCTCGAAGACGCGACCGGCTACGGCCGCATCCATCGCGACAAGGGCGGCAAGCTGCTGGGGATCGTCGAGCACAACGACGCCACGCCCGAGCAGCGCGCGATTCGCGAAGTGAACCCCAGCTATTACTGCTTCAACGTCGAAAAGCTGAAGTGGGCGCTGGAGCGGATTACGCCGAACAACGCCAAGAAAGAGTATTACATCACGGACGTCTTCGGCCTGCTGCTGGCGGATGGCCAGCGCGTCGACGCGATCACCTCGGTCCCGCCGGAAGACATTTTCAGCATCAACTCGCGTCGCGATCTCACGCTGGTGAACCGCGTGATGCGTGATCGCGTGAACAATCGCTGGCTCGACTCGGGCGTGACGATCGTCGACCCTGCGACGACGTGGATCGATCCGCGGGCCGAAATCGGGGCGGACACGATTCTCTATCCCAACACACACGTGCAGGGTCGGGCGCAGATCGGGTCGAACTGTCGCGTCGGACCGTGCGTGGTCGTGGCCGACGGCGCGAAGATCGTCGACGGCGCGACGCTGGCGGCGAGCGCCGGCGCGATCATCGGGAGCGGCGTCAAATGCTGACGAATCTGCGCACATTCGCGGGCCGCAGCCACCCGGACCTGGCGATGAAGATCGCCGAGTACATCGGCTTTCCCTTCGGCCGCGCCGCGCTGGACAACTTCCCCGACGGTGAAATCTCGCTGAAGTGTCACGAAGACGTGCGCGGTCGCGACGCGTTTGTGGTGCAATCGACCTGCGCCCCGGTGAATGACAATCTGATGGAGCTTCTGATCTTCGTCGATTGTCTGAAGCGGGCCAGCGCGCAGCGCATCACCGCGGTGATGCCCTACTTCGGCTACGCCCGGCAGGATCGCAAAGACGAAGGTC
>JALHOX010000083.1 GCA_022842805.1 Phycisphaerae bacterium
GGGTCGAAGACATGGCCCGGCGCCGCCCAGCGGCGCAGCGTCTCGCGCAGATAATATTCCGGTTCGGCGCCGATCAGCCGCTCCGGCAATCCGTCGGGCTGCGCCAGGAACATCCAATGATAGGTGCCGAGCGCGCGCTTCGCATCCATCCCCATCCACATCGCGTAAGTCGGCACGATGTCCAATACGGCGAGCTTTACGACGGAACCAGGATGATCGAGCGCCAATCGGTAGGCTACGCGCGCCCCGCGATCATGACCGGCGAGCGCGAACCGCGCGGCCGCGGGCGCGATCGGGATCGCGACCGTGGTGGTCGCGGACGAGATCGCGATCGTCGCGGCGGTCGCCGGGAAGATCGCTTCCGCGGTCGCGGACGCCGCCCCTATTGGGGCAACGAGCCGCGCGAGCTGATCGACGTCGAAACGGCGATCACCGATCCGATCCCGCCGTCCAACAAGACGATGGTGATCAACGTCGTGCCGCGCGAAGAGTGCCGCATCGCGATTCTCAAGGAGAACGCGCTCGAAGAAATCTATATCGAGCGCGCCAGCAGCGAGAACCACGTCGGCAATATCTACAAGGGCATCGTCACCAACGTCGAAGCCAGCATTCAGGCCGCCTTTGTCGATTTCGGCATCGGCAAGAACGGCTTCCTGCACATCTCCGATCTGCACCCCGACTACTTCGGCAACGGCCGACAGGAGGAGCAGGTCGGCCGCAAGACGCCGCGCCGCCACCGTCCGCCGATCCAGAGCTGCCTGCGTCGCGGGCAGGAAGTGATCGTGCAGATCACCAAGGAAGGCATCGGCACGAAGGGCCCCACGCTCACGACCTATCTGAGCATTCCGGGCCGCTTCCTGGTCATGACGACCGGCATGACCGGCATCGGCGTCTCGCGCAAAATCGAAGACGACGACATGCGGCGGAAGATCCGTTCCGTGCTCGACGAGCTGGAGCTGATCCCCGATGTTGGCTTCATCGCCCGCACGGCCGCCGCCGAGCGAACGCGCGACGAGCTTCAGGCCGATCTGAACTATCTGGCCCGGCTTTGGAAGGCCGTCGTCAAGCGGCAGAAGAACGACCGCGCCCCGGCCGAGCTCTATCGCGAGTCCGACCTGCTCATTCGCACGATCCGCGATGTCTACACCAGCGAGGTGAAGAAAATCGTGGTCGACAACGAAGAGGTCGCCGAGCGTGCTCGCGACTTCCTCTCGATCTTCAGCCCCGACGCGGAGCAGATGGTCGAGATCTTTAAGGGCAATGAGCCGATCTTCCACAAGTACGGCATCGAGCAAGAGCTCGAGCGGCTGCACGCGCGACACGTGCCGATGCGTTCCGGCGGCTCCCTGGTCATCGACCAGACCGAGGCGCTCGTCGCGATCGACGTCAACAGCGGCAGCTTCCGCAGCGAGGGCGACGCCGAGACCACCGCTTTCAAGATGAACCTTGAGGCGGCCGACGAAATCCCGCGTCAGCTCCGGCTGCGCGACTTGGGCGGCGTCGTGATCTGCGACTTTATCGACATGCGCGAGGCCGCACACCGGGCCGAGGTCGAGGCCCGACTGGTCCGAAACCTGAAGGCGCACAAGGAGCGGGCGAAGATTCTGCGGATGAGCGCCTTCGGCATCATCGAGATGACCCGCCAGCGGCAGCGCGCCAGCCTGACTCGCAGCGTCTACCAGTCCTGCACGCACTGTCGCGGCACCGGACACGTGAAGACGCCCGAGTCGGTCGCGCTCGATTGCATGCGGCTCATTCAACTGGCCTCGACTCGCGAGCACATCACGCGCATCGAGCTGCTGATCTCGCTCGACGTGGCCAACCTGATCCAGAACCGCAAGCGAGCCTTGCTGCACGACTTGGAGCTGGAGTATCGCAAGACCATCACGATCCACCCCGAGCCGCACTTCGGCCTCGACCACGTCGAGATCCGCTGCACGGACAACCGCGGGCGACTCGTGCCGCACACCTAAATCGCGGCGTGCTTTCGTAGCGGCCTGCGGCTCGCAGGCCGCCGATTGACTCGATGGTTCATGACTCAGGGCAGCATGCTTTCGTGGAACTCCGCGAGAGCATGCTGCCCGGTTCGTTTCCCCCCTTCCGCCGCCCTTCTTCACCAATCTTCAACACTCAACCGTCGCGCGGCACGACCTTTGCGTCGAGCAAACGTGTTTCACGTGAAACAGCGTTGCGCGCGGTGGTCGAGGTGAGAACTCACCGGGACAACGTTAGATGACCCCTTCGCGGTTCCACTGCAGCCGCGCCGCCAGCGGAAGCTTCTGGAGCTTCGGCACCTGGCAATCGTCCGCCGGGTAGCCGATCGGCATTAGCAAATAGGGCTTCTCGTTCTTGGGCCGCCGGCAAATCTCCCGCAAAAATTCCATCGGGTTGGGCGTGTGCGTCAGCGTGGCCAGGCCGGCGAGGTGGCACGCAGTGATGAAAAAGCCGGCGGCAAGGCCGGTGCTCTCGATCGGGTAATAGTTCTTGACGTGCTTGCCGTCGATCTCCTCCCAATCGACACGAAACAGCACAACCAGGCACGGGGCGATTTCGAGATAAGGCTTCTCCCAGTTCGTGCCGAACGGCTCCAGCGCTGCAAGCCACTCATCGGGAAATCGGCGCTCGTAGTTCTCGCGCTCCTCCTTCTCGGCGGCGACGCGGATTTCACGCTTCATCGTCGGATCGTCCACCGCGACAAATCGCCACGGCTTGCGATTGGCCCCGCTCGGTGCGCCGTGCGCGATCGCCAGGATGCGCTCGATCACGTCGCGCGGGACCGGCCGGTCGGAGAAATTGCGGATCGTACGGCGTTGCTGCATCTCCGCCGCGAACTGATCGAGACGGGCGCGCTGCCAGTCGGCGTCGCGGAACGGCAACGAATGGGGCATCATCTCGGCGGGCATTTCATACCTCGTTCAACAACGGATGCACGGCGCCTTGCGCGGTTACGCCGAGCCACGCGTGCAACGCAGAGCGTTGCATTACGGCGTAGAGCAACGAGCTGCGTTGCTCATCCGCCGCAGGTTAGTCGCCGAGCGCGGCTCTGGCTTGCGGCAGGATGTCCGTGTCGGCCTGGCCCTCGGCAAGATCGACCCAGCGAACTTGCGAGAACCGTCGCAGCCACGTTCGCTGGTGTTTCGCGAGATGGCGCGAGTTGATCTTGATCCGCTCGACCACATCCGCCCGTGAGCCGCCGCGGCGGAAGAAGTCGAACCACTCGGCATAACCGACGGCCTGGCGGGCCTGTTCGCTGACGCCGCGCGGGTCTTCCCAAATGGCGCGCGCCTCGGCTTCTAGCCCCTGATCGATCATGCGCAGCACGCGGGCGTTAATGCGGCGGCTGGCTTCGGACTTTTCGCGGCGCAGGCCGAGCCAGCGCCAATCCCAGTCGGGCCGCCGCGGTCGGGCCTCGCCCCACTGCTGCTGTAGCGACGTAATCGATCGGCCGGTGATGTGGTGCACCTCCAGCGCTCGCTCGATGCGACGAATGTCGTTCTGATGAATGCGCTCGGCGGCCGCAGGATCGACCGTCGCCAGCTCGGCATGCAGCTTCTCGACGCCCTCGCTCTCGGCCCGCGCCCGCAGCGAAGCGCGAAACGCCGGATCGGCGGAGGGGCCTTCGAACATCCCTTCGTAGAGGCACTTCAGATAGAGGACAGTTCCGCCGACGGCGACGATCGGCCGACCGCGGGCGTGGGCGGCATCGATCGCGGCCTCGGCCAGTTCGACAAAGCGGGCGCTGCTGAAGGGTTCCCACGAATCGACCACGTCGACGAGATGGTGCGGCGTTTCGGCGCGCTCGGCGGGGCCGGGCTTGGCGGTGCCGATGTCCATGCGGCGATAGACCTTCATCGAGTCGACGCTGACGATTTCGGCGTTAAGCTCGCGGGCCAAAGCGCGCGCAACGGCCCCCTTGCCCGACGCGGTGCAGCCCGTGACGACGATGACGCGTTTTTCCATCGAAGCGCATTCAACCGCGCGGGGGCAAATCGCGATAGCGTGCGGAGTGGAAACGGAGCGGCCGTGGCACGATGAAACCGGGAAACGCGGGGTTGTTGGAGCGGCCTGCTGAAGAGCGAGTGCTGCGGCCACGCAATCCACCGGCCTATCCATGACGCTGCTCCCCGAGCAGCGGCACGATTTCGAAAGCAAGATTGACCCGGCGGGCGGCGAACCGCTACTGGATGCGGCATCGGACGCGGCGGATAATGCGGGGCATGGCTGTGCGATTCGTACTTGGGCGGGCCGGCGCGGGAAAGACGGAGCATTGCCTCTCCCAAATTGCGAGCGCGCTGCGCGAAGCCAGTTCGGGCGCGCCGCTGCTGCTGCTTGTCCCCGAGCAATCGACGTTGCAAATGGAGCAAGCGCTGGTGGCGCGCTCGCCGCGCAAGAGCGCCTCGGGGCGGGGCGGCGCGGGGTATGCGCGGGCGCGGGTGCTGAGCTTTTCCTCGCTGGCGAACGCGGTGTTCGACGAGACCGGCCGGCCCGCGCGGCTGATCTCGCCGGCGGCGCGACGATTCGCGTTGCGCATGCTGCTCGATCGCGTGGAGACCGATCGAGCGGTGTTTGCGCGCGTGATCGATTCGCCGGGATTTCTCCAATCGATCGATCAGGCGGTTCTGCAGTTTCAGCGTTGCGACGTGGGCGAAGAAGAATTGCGCACCCTCGCCGCGAACGAGCAGGACGCGACGCTCGCCGCCAAGCTGGCGCTGCTGGCCGAGCTCTATGCCCGCTATCGAGCATGGCTGGGAGAGGAGCGAATCGACGCGCCCGGTCTCCAGCGGCTGCTCTGTCGTCGCCTGCGCGCGGCGGAGTCGCTGCGCGGCGTGCGGCTGTGGGTCGATGGTTTTGCGGGCTTTAGCGCTCTGGAGACGGCGGCGCTGATCGAACTTTGCCGCGGCGCGGCGCACGCTGAAATTTCGCTCTTGCTCGACGCGCAGGATTATGACCCGCACTCGCGCACAGGCGATGAAGCCGCGGCGTCGATGGGGCTCTTCGCGCCGATTCACGAAACACGCATCGAACTCGAACGACGTCTGCGATTAGCGGGGGTCGAGGTCGACCCTCCGCTGATCGTGCAGCCGCGTACGCCGCCGAGATTTGCGACGGCGCCGCGTCTGGTGGCGATCGAGTCGTACCTGGCCTCTGGGGGCGACGGAGCAGCGCCGGGCCACGTAGCCGATGTCGGCGATTCGCTGCGCGTCATTCGCTGCGCTACGCAGCGCGACGAATTGCGGGCCGCGGCGCATGAGATTCGGTCGCTGGTCACCGGCTCGGCGGGAGCGATTCGCTTCGCGGATTTCGCACTGATGTCGCGCGACTTGTCGGAGTGCGCGGGCGTGGTGCGAGAGATATTCGATGAATATGAGATCCCGATCTTTCTGGATCAGCGACGCAGTTTGAGCGGCCATCCGCTGGCCCGCGCCATGGCGGCGCTGTTTGACGCCGCGCTGCACGATGTGCCGCCGGAGTCGGCAATCGCACTACTGCACACCGGCCTGACGCGGGCGAGTCGCGACATCGCCGAGCGGATGGAAGAAGCGATTCGCCGCCACTCGATTCGCGGGCGCGACCTGTGGCTTTCGCGGATTGCTTGGGATTTCGACAGCGGACGGCGCATGCCGGTCACGCATGAAGACGATGCCGACGACGTGGTTGTAGAGGAACGCGATGTTCCGCCGGACGGAGACGAAGCAATCAGCGCGTCGCTGGCGGAGGCGCGGGCGAATCTGTTGAGCGCGATCGACGAGCTGGCTGCGCCGCATGCGTCGGGGGCGACGCCCACGGGGCGCGAGTGGGCGGAGCGGCTGTATAGCGCCTTGCATCACCTCGGCGCAGCGGAGGCTTTGGCCGCGTGGGCCGCGGAGGCCGAGGGGTCGGGCGATCTGGAGGCGCGCGATTCGCACCGGGCGGCGTGGGCGGCGGCGCTGGAACTGCTGCAAGACCTACACGATGTGCTGGGCGAAGAGCGCGTCGCGCTGCCGGTGGTCGCTGATCTGATCAATGATGCACTGAAGACGCGGACCTTTGGCCTGGCGCCGCCGACGACCGATCAGGTGCTGGTGAGCGCGGTCGATCGCAGCCGCCATCCGGAGCTGCGATTCGCGTGGCTGTTCGGCATGAATGACGGCGTGTTTCCGCAGCCGGAGCAGAGCTCAAGCCTGTTCAGCACGGAGGAGAGCGACCGGCTCGCGGACGCGGGGGTGGCCGACTTTGCGGCAACGAGGCGCCATTCGGAAGATGAGCGGCTGCTCTTCTACATCGCGACGACACGCGCTTCGCAGCGGCTCACGATGAGCTACGCGCGCTTCGACGCCAAAGGCGACGAGCGGCCGCCGTCGCGATGGCTGCGCGAGCTGTCGATCGGACCGGTCGATGCGGCGCCGCCCGAAGCTGCGCCGGTGACGCTACGCGAACTGGCACGCGGGCTGCTGACTTCTGAAGGTGCAACGGGCGACGCCAGCCATCGTGCGTTGCAGGAGCTGGCGGACCGATCGGGCGAACTCGGAACGCGGCTCCGCCGGCTGCTGGGCGGGCGAGCGTACACGAACCGCCCTGCCGAACTGGGCAATTTTCGCCGCGCGCGGGACGAGGCGGCGGGCGTCATCTGGCGCGCCTCGCCGACGGAGATCGAGAGCTACCTGCAATGCCCCTTCCGGCATTTCGTTCGCTATGGACTGCGGCTGAGCGAGGCGGCGGCGCCGAGGCCGATGCACCTGGACCTGGGCGAGGCGCTGCACGAGATATTGGCCGAGTCGATCGCCGATTCGATCGGCCAAACGGATTGGACAGCGTGGCTGGAGAGGGGCTGGGAACTTGCGCTGGATCGCAGCGTAGGGCGCTGGATCGAGCGACTACCAGCGACATTGCAGCGCCGACGGGCGGCCTGGTGGCATCGCGCACAGAGCATTCGCGCGGTGGTGGAGCCGAAGCTGCACAGCGTCATCGACGGTCTGCGGCGCGGGTCGTTTCGACCGCTGCGGGTGGAGGCGGCGTTTGGCCGCAGTAGCGAGCGAGCGGTGTTGCTTCCGATTGACGAATCACGCGCGGTGGCGATCATCGGGCAGATCGACCGCATCGATGTCGGCCAGCGCGACGCGCCGCCGTCGCTCGTGATCCACGACTACAAGAGCACGGCGAAATCGCTGGGGCATCCGCTGCTTTTGGGGAGCCGGCTGCAGGTGTTTTTGTACGCACTGGCGGCGCCGGCTCTTGCCGGAGGCGATGAGCGTGATCGGGCGAACCCGGCTCAGGCGATCGTCAGCGGCGTGTTTCTATCGCCGCTGTTTCCCGACCTTAGCGCGGCGGAGAAGGAGTATTTCCGGGCGGCGCCGGCGGATCAGCGAGCCTACCTCTATCGGCCGTTCGGCGCGTTCGCGGACACCATCGCCGACGCGCTGGATCAGTCGCTGTCGCATGGGCAACCGTCGCCTGTGGCGCGGATGAGGCTCAAGAAGCCGACGAAAAAGGATCCCGCGCCGGGCTTCAACAGCAGAGAGAGCGGCGACGTGCTGACGCCGGAAGACTTTGAGCAGCGTCTGGAGCAGGCGCGCGAAACGCTGCGGCGGGCGGCGGAGGGCGTGGCGAAAGGAGATATCTCGATCGCACCGCTGGTTCTCGATCGCACGCGGGCCTGCAAGAACTGCGAGTTTGGCCATGTCTGTCGCTTTGAGCCGGCGCGAAATGCATCGCGCCCGGCCGAGGCGGTCCTGCCGATTTTCAGGCCCAGCAAGCCGGCGAATACCGAGGAGCGAAGCGAATGAAGCTGACGCCGCTGCAACAGGCCGCGGTCGCCGCGCCGGCGGGAGACGCGTTGGTGTCGGCTTCGGCCGGCACGGGCAAGACCTCGGTGCTTTCGCAGCGCGTGCTGCATTTGCTGTGTGATGCGCGGCCGACGACGGCGCTCGACCGTATGTTGATCGTCACCTTTACGCGGGCGGCGGCGGCGGAGCTGCGCGAGCGCATCGCCGCGATGATCGCCAGACGGATCGAGGCTCTTTCGGGGCGTGGCGATGGGGCCAGCGCTGCGCTACGCCGGGCGCTGCGAGCGCAGGAGGCGCTCCTCGACAAAGCGGAGATCGGCACGATCGATAGTTGGTGTTTTCGCGTGTTGCGCGAGCACTTCGCGGCGGCGGGAGTCGATCCGGCGTTTCGCATCTTGCCGCCGGCGGACGCGGCGATCCTGCGGCGCGACGAGCGGCAGCGGCTGGATGACTGGCTGCACGTCGCCGACGATCCGCTGGCGGTTGCAGCGCGCGAGTGGATCGACGCGCTGCCGCGACCGACGGAGGAGCCGCTGGGCGACCTGGTCGAGCAACTGAGCCGCTTTCGCGAGCAATTGCCAGACCCGGCGGCGTGGACTGCGGCAGTGCTGGCGCGATGTCATGTCGGCTCGAACGCTGAGGAGCGGGCGACGCTGATCCGAGCCGAGGCCTGCGCGACGCTCCAGGAGGCGCTGGCCGCGACACTTCGCGAGCAGTCGGACGGGCTCGCCGATCATCCCGATTTTTCGGCATATGTCTTGAAATTGCGAGAATGGCTGACGGCTCTGGAACGCGGCGACGGGCTGAAGATCGTCGCGCAAAGCATCGGCGCGACAAAGCCGGCAGGGCTCGGGCCGTCGCAGGGGTCGTCGAAGCGGCTGTTCGACCGGCTGTTTCAGCGGCGGCTGCGCGAAGCGTTTGCAGAAGAGGAGATCGACCGGATTCTTGCGTATTCGCCCGGCGCGGCGTGGCGCGTGGAGACGTTGATTCGGCTGACCGACCGCTATGACGAGGCCCTGCGCCGCGCAAAGCAGCGCCGTGCCGCATGGGAGTTCGGCGATGTGCTGCAGTTTACGTATCGCCTTTTGACGACGGCGGATTCTCCGGTCGCGGCCGCGCTGCGTGAGCGCTATGAACATGTGCTCGTCGACGAATATCAAGACACTAGCCGTTTGCAGGCGGAGCTTTTCCGGGCGATCGCGCGGACGTCGCCGGGGAATCGCTTTCTGGTCGGCGATGTCAAGCAGTCGATCTACGGCTTTCGCCGGGCGGATCCGGCGGGGTTTGCGAGCGTGGCGGCGGAGCTGGCGCAGAGCCCCGCGCGCGGGCGGGTTTATCCGCTGACGGACAGCTTCCGCACGCATGCCGCCTTGCTCGCGCCGCTCAATCGACTCTTTGCGGCGCTGTTTCATCCGACCTTTGGCGGATTGGCGTATGACGCGTCTCATCACCTGACGAGCGGCCTGTCGAGCCTGCCGAATCCGACGCTCGATGATTCGCCGCGCGTCGCGATTCACGTCGTGGCCGAGCGAAATCAGCGCGGCGATGACGAGCAAACGGAGGCGGAAGACAACGAACTGGAGCGAATTGAGCTGGAAGCGCGGGTGGCAGCCGAGCGAATTCGGGGTCTGCTGGCGTCGGGCGCGATGGTGCGTGATCGCGATGCGACCGGGGCAGCGGCGTTGCGGCCGCTGCAGACGGGTGATGTCGCGATTCTGCTCCGCAGCGCTCACGTGCAGGCCGCGCAGGTGGCGGGGATGTTGCGGGCGGAGGGGCTGGCGGCGGTCGCGGGCGCCGGGGATCACCTGATGCGATGCCTGGAGGTTCGCGACGTGGTCGCGGCGCTGCGGCTCACACTGAACCGGCGCGATGATCTTTCACTTGCGGCCTATCTCCGCGGGCCAATGGTTGGCATGAACGAAGCGGCGCTGCTCTCGATTCGCACGGCGTTTCCGCACGGCGCGTATGCCGATGCGGTGTCGGCCTTCGCAGAGACGGGACCGGAGGGTGAGACGCGGACACTGCTGCGGGCGGGGCTGCGGCGAATCGATGCGTGGCGCGTCGCAAACCGCACGCGATCGGCGTCGGAGCTGATTCGAACAATCCGCGCTGAGGCCGGCGGCGATATTTTTGCGCTGGCTCAGCCCGACGGGCGCAACCGGCTCTCACAACTGGAGGCGCTGAGCAGCTTCGCCGACGAAACGCCGCAGGCAGGCGTGAGCGAGTTTCTGGAGCGACTCACGGCGCTGAGCGATTCGGAGCAATTGAAGATCGGCCCGGCGGCAGAAAAGAGCGACGCCGTGCGGGTGCTGACGATTCACGCCGCCAAGGGGCTGGAGTGGCCGGTGGTGTTTCTGCTCGGCGCTGGAGCGAGTTTTGATCGGCGTCCGCAGGCCGGCGATCTGCGGCTGCATGAGACGCTGGGCGCGGCGCTGACGACGGCCGATGTGCCGACGCGGGCGAAGTGGAAGCAACCGCTGTTTGATGTCATTCGCCGGCGACAGCAGCATGCCGAGCGCGAGGAGGAGTTGCGGATCTTTTATGTGGCAGCGACGCGGGCGCGCGAGCGGCTGGAGATCATCGGCCACTCGAACGCGGAGGCCTGGGAAGCGGCGGTGGCGGCACATGCGTTGGATGAGCCGGCGCGTAGCGTCCATCCGTTTCTGGTCGAGTCGGCGGCGAGCGTGATGGAGTGGGTGCGACTGGCGGTGGAGGCCGGCGCGCTGCGGGATTCGGCGAAGCGCCTGATCGAGTTATGCATACGGTCGGATTCTGCGCGCAGCCCGGAATCGATTGCGGTCGAGGCGTCCAACGCGGATCGATCCGAAAATGTGCCCGCGGCGATCTCGGTCGAGGAGCGCGCGGCAGCCGAGTCGCAGTGGCGCGCGATCGAAGCCGCGGAGTCGTACCGATGTCGCGCGCGGCCGGCGGCGGTCTCGGTGAGTGCGTTGAAATCGCGGACGCACGCCGAGCGCACGATCGACGGGCCGGCGCGGCGGCTCGTGGAAGAGCAGCGGCGCAGCCAAATTCTTCAGGAATTTCTCGCACGGCCCTCGTTCATGTCGCCCATGACCGACAACGAAGCGGCGCCGGCGGGTGCGCGGCGTGCCTTGCCCGATGGGCGTGATGTCGGCAATGCGCATCACCGATTTTTGCGACTTTGCGATCTGCGGCGGATTCACTCGCGCGCGGCGATCGAGGAGCAAGCGGCTCAGTTTCTGCGGGAGGGAAGACTGTCGCCCGCAGAGGCCGCGCTGATCGATCCGGAGGCTCTGGCCTGGCTGGGCGAGAGCGAGATCGGGCGGCGACTGGCGGCCGAGGCGGAGGCCGTCTCGCGCGAAATGCCCTTTGTATTCGCGCTGCCCGTCAAAGCGGATCAGAGCGATCGGGCGGCGACTTTGCTCCGCGGCGTGATCGACTGCCTCATCTCGGGGCCAAGCGGGCTGACGATTATCGACTACAAGACCGACCGCTTTCGCTCGCCGGACGATCGGACGACCCGAATCGCGAGTTATTCGACGCAGTTGCAGCTCTATTCGGCGGCCGCGGAAGCGGTTTTTGGGGCAAAAGTGGTCGCGCGGGTTCTGGTATTCCTGATGGAGCGGGTCTGCATCGACGTCGCCGCTTCCACACCGGATTGGGAGTCATTTGCACTCAACAACGATGGCGACAACGAGCGGCGCGACGAAGTGAGCTAAACTAGCGATCCATGGCCGTGTCAGAGACGATCACAGTCACGCTCCATTCCAACACGCCCAACGCAACGGGCGAGCCGGTGGACGTGCCGCGGCGTATCGGGCATTTGCGGATCGGCGAGGTGATCGGGGTCGGCGGGAGCGGCGCGGTCTATCACGGCTTCGATGACGCGCTGCAGCGGCGGGTGGCGGTGAAGGTGTTGCTGCAAAGGGTGCCGCCGGGCGTCGACCCGAGCGCGTGCGACCTGATCGCCGGCGTACGCACGGCGGCTGGGCTTCGACACGCGAACATCGTCGGCGTTTACCAGATCGAGTTGCATGAGCGACTGCCGATCATCGTGATGGAGCACGTCGACGGGCCGTCACTGGCCCAGATGCTCGCGCAACGTCCGCGGTGCGCGCCGGCGCTGGCGCGGCGATTGATGCGGGGCATTGCGTCGGGTGTCGCGGCGCTGCACGAGCAGCAGCTGATTCATCGCGACGTGAAGCCGGCCAACGTGCTTTTCGACCGGTCGGGCGAGCCGCATGTGTGCGACTTCGGCCTGGCGTGTGCTACGCATCGGCCGGGCGCGGCGCTCGATTCCGGACAGCGCATCGCCGGGACGCCGCTCTACATGGCGCCCGAGACGTTTGAGGGGGTGGTGTCGGCCCAGAGCGATGTGTACGGGCTGGGCATCATGCTCTTTGAGATGCTGGCGGGCGGCCCGCCCTTCCGCGGCGATTCAATCACCGCGTTGCAGACGGCCCATCAACAGCATGAACTGCCCTACGAGCAACTCTCGAACTTGCGGCTCGACGCTGCATGGCAGGAGACGCTGGAGCGCGCGACCAATAAGCAGCGCATCCTGCGATACAAGACGGCGACTCACTTTCTGCGAGCGCTGGAAGCGCTACCGGCGCCGGCTGCCTCGGAGCTGTCGCTGCAGGACGAGGTGGTGCGCTGGGTTCTCGAAACCATTCGTCCCGGCGGCGCCGCCGCGGGAGCCAAGCAGACGGGGCCGACGGCGCAGAACACGTTTGACCTGCTGCGGGCACGGGCGGCGAAGAAGCGCGACGGGCGCAGCGAACAGCCCAGCGACGAATAGCCGTCGCGCGTTATTCGGGCGAAGCGCAATGGGCTGCAAGAGCTGCGCGTCGCGCAAGATCGGGCCGATTTACGAGCGGGATGGGTGGGTTCTGGGAAACCTCCGAAGTACACTACGAGTCCAAGAATCGCGTCCGCTGTCGCGAAGG
>JALHOX010000084.1:0-8117 GCA_022842805.1 Phycisphaerae bacterium
AAAAGGTCGCGGCGTTGTGGGAGGTCGGGATTCCGGTTGATTTGCTCGGATTCTTTCGCACGGTAGGTGAAACGGACGGGGATCGCGCGACGGCGCACGAGCGGGCCGTTCGGACGATTGCAGAAAAAGTGAGCGCCATCGATGCGGACGAATTTCGGCGGCGCTGCAATTCGTGGATTCGATTCGAGCTGGGGCAAGGACTGCGAACGCGCGGCGCGCCTCAGCGTGCGCTGGAGCGCCCGATCCGCGAGGTTCGCGTGCAACTGCCGCGGGGCGACTATTGGTTAGGGGCTGGCGCGGGTGGGGCGGTCGACGTATTGCGGCAGTTGATGGAGGCGGGCGTCGCGCCGCGCGTGGTGGCGACGGTGCATGAGCGGCACATCGATGCGTTGCGGGCGTCGGCGAGCGGCTGGCGCGTCCCCAAGGGAACCCGGCTGGAGGTGCTCGCGACGACGTGCGATTTGGATCAGTGGACGCGCGACAGCGGGCTGGCTGCGTGGGGCGTGCGCGAGGGAGCGCCGATGTGGGGTACGCTGGCGCCGCGCTATCCGAGTCGCTCGGAACACGCGAGCAAGTTTGTCGGGGCAGATCTCGCCGGTCTGCGGCGATTGGCAGCAAGCGGCCACCCCGTAGCACGATCGCCCTTGCTATTTCAGGGCGGAAATGTTTTCGTTTGCCGCGATATTCCGGGCGGCCAACATGGATTGCTGCTGATCGGCGAGGCAGAGATCTACCGGAATCGGGCGCTGGGCTTGAATGACGGCGAAACGCTTCAGCTTCTCTCGTTGCAATTCGGCAATTCGTATCATCTCATCTTCCCCGCGGTTGGGTTTCACCTCGACATGGAGTTGTCGATTCGCAGCACCGAGGAGGGAGGGGCTTTCGCGTTGATCAACGACCCCATCGCGGGCGCGCTGCTGGTCATCCGTGCGGCGTTGCCGGCACTGCGCGGGGCGGGGTTGTTGGAAGCGGTCGAGGTCGAAGCGGTCGCGAAGGCGCTCGACGCCAACGATCGGCAGACGATTCTTGGCACGCTGCTCCCGCGCGTGCAGGCGGCGCAGGTCGCGCCGGGCCAGTGGCCGCTGCGACTGACTATGCCGTTCGCCGTCTCGCCGGTCGATTCGCCGGTCGGCAATTTTCAGCGGTTTCTCTATGCGATGGATCTGTTGCTCGCCGAGGCGCTGGAGCTCGAATCGCTCGCGGGAGACCCCTTTACGCAGGCCTATTACGGCGCGCTGCGGCGCCGAGCGGCGGCGCGGGCGACATTTCAACCGATGCTCGAGCAATACAAGTTTCAGATTTGCCCCGTTCCGGGCTGGGCCGAAGCGCGGGTCGGGATGGCCTACGTCAACGCCCTGCAGACGCGGGACGCGGTGTATCTGTCCGCGTACGGCGGGCTGTATGCGTCGGTGGACGAGGCGGCGATTGCCGCGGTGCAAAAAGCGGTCGGGCCGAAGACGCGCGTGATCGGGATCCTCACCGGCGAAAGCCAGTGCCGTTTCGGCGGGGTGCATTGCAGCACGTTGGAATACTCGGGCGACTGAGGCGTCGGCGCCTCCGCCGACGTAGGGCGGAGTTTTGCATTGCGGCGCGTCATGCGGCACGGCTCCGCCGTGTCGCTCCACGATTCGCCCCGGCCCTATACTCGTTTTCCATGTCGCTGCGCCTCACGATTCTCGGTTCGGGCACCTCGCACGGCATTCCGATGATCGCGTGCGATTGTGCCGTTTGCACGTCGAGCGACCCGCGCGATCGGCGGACGCGTTGCAGCGCGCTGTTCGGTTTCAATGATCGCAATCTGCTGGTCGACACCGGCCCCGAGATGCGGCTTCAGTGCATCGCTTCGAACGTGCGACAGGTTCACGCCATCTGGTACACGCACCACCATGCGGACCACGTGGTGGGGCTCGACGACCTGCGGCGATTCAACTGGTTGATGGGCGGGCCGCTGCCGGTTTTTGCGAGCGAACGAACGCTCGGCGAATTGCGACGTATGTTCTCCTATGCCTTCGATGCACCGCCCGGCTACGAGAGCGCGATTCCCGCGCTCCTTCCGCGGGCGATCGAAGGGCCGTTTGAGTTGTTCGACCGCACGGTGACGCCGCTGCCTTATTTTCACGGCTCGTTGCCGGTGTTGGGCGTGCGGATCGGGGCGGCGGCGTATGTGCCCGATGTGAATCGGATTCCGGAGGAGACGATGTCGCTCCTGCGCGGGCTGGATGTGCTCGTGCTCGATGCGCTGCGCGTCCGCGCGCATCCGACGCACTTCAATCTGGAGGAGGCGATTCGCGTCGCCGAACGAATCGGCGCGGCGCGGACCTACTTCACGCACATCGCCCACGAACTCGGCCACGCGGAGACGAACGCGCGGCTGCCGGCGGGCATGGAACTGGCGTATGACGGGTTGGTGATCGAGTCGGATTGATGGCGGAGCGGTCGGGGCCGCGCTCCACCGATCAAATGAGGGTCTTCCTGCTTGCGAAATCTTCCGGATGGGAACTCAGCCGAAGGCGCTGCTGCGGGCGCGGCGGCGCCGCGTCGAGCGCGAATCCGCCCGGCGCGGCTCGCGGCGCGCGTCGCGATCCTGGCGACAGCGGCGTATGTGACTTATGCGACGATGATGTGGTGGGCTCAGGAGCGCCTGATCTTCCCGCGCGCATTCGACCATCATCCCGATGCCGGCGAGTCGCCGCCGTCGGGTGTGACACGAGTGTCGTTGAGAATGGCGGATGGGGCCGAGGGCGTGGCCTGGTTTTCGTTGCCCGGTGCGCAGGCTGCTGCGTCGTTAGATGGCGCGGCGGATCTGCGCTCCGCGACACCCGCGGGATCTGCGATTGAGACGCCCGAGGGCGCGCGGGTCGCCGCCATCCGTCACCCCGCGGTGGTCTATTTTCATGGCAACGACGATCTGATCGACACTCGCTGGGTGGTCGCGGCGCGACATCGCGATTGGGGCTGCGCGGTGCTGACGCCGGAGTATCGCGGGTATGGAGCGCTTGCGGGCGATCCGAGCGAGGCGGCGCTCGTGGCGGATGGGGTGCGTTGGATTGATTGGCTTGCGGCTCGCGAGGATATCGACCCGACGCGAATCGGGATTCACGGTTTGTCGCTGGGCGGGGCGGTTGCGATTCAGGTCGCGGGCAAACTGGCCGAGCGTGCCGCCGCCGGTGGGGGTGGCTCCACTTTGCCGCAGGCGCGATGGCTTGTGATCGAGGCGACGCTGCAAAGCATGGACCGCATCGCCCACGAGCGTTATGTGCCCGCGTTTCTGTTGCGCCACCATTTTCGCAACGATCGCGTCTTGCCGCGGATCGGGATTCCCGTGCTGCTGCTACACGGCGTACACGACACGCTGATTCCGGTGGACCACGCGCGGCAGTTGCACGCGGTGTCGCCGACGAGCGAGTTTGTCGAACTCGATTGCGACCATGTGAGCTGGACGAACGAATGGCCGCGGATCGAGCGATTCATCCGCGCGGCGAATCGCTGAGCCGGAGCCGATAGAAGGGGAAATTGGGCGCGGCTGGATTTGAACCAGCGTAGGCGTAAGCCAACGGGTTTACAGCCCGTCTCCTTTGGCCACTCGGACACACGCCCGGGGATCAAGCTTCCGCCGCAGGCTGGTTGCCCGCGACGGGTTCGTCATCGTACCAGACTGGCCGCGGCTGGCAAGATTTGCGGAGCGGATTGCATAGGCTAGGAGTACCAGATCGAGACCTGTCTGAGGACGAGCTTTCCCGCCGCGTCGCGAGTCAGATCGAGTCGCTGACCGTGGCCCGAGACGATCCCCTCGTTGGTTCCGGTCCAGACCGCGATTCGGTCGGCAGCTCGCACAATGCGCAGAATAGGGAACGTCGGATCTACGCCGTTCATTTGAATGATCTTCGAGTCATCGGGAGTAGTCTCCGTGCCGACGTTGTCAGCGCTCGTCCTTCGCAGCTCGCGCACAAAGTCGACGATCTCCACGAGCTCCACGTTGTCGAAGCCCGTCGGAATTTCGAAAGGCACGTCGGTATCGGATGGAATGTCGCCGACGTTTGAAGCCCCTTGCGGCGCGACGTGGACATAGCGAGTGCCGCGGGCCGCCGCCGGTGGCGCCTTTGCCGGGCGCGACGTCACTTCTCGCTCTTTAGCCACCGGCGCGCTCGTCGGCTGCGAAGCCGGTCCGTTCGTCCGCCCCAGCTCCGCGAGGATCACGTCGATCGATGTGTCGACATGCACCATCCAGCCTTTTGAGACCCGCCCAATGCGCTCGTCGGGCTTCATGAACACGGACGCGACGACGGTGTCGCCGTCGGCCCGTACGTGGTTTCGCCGCGCATAGACAAACCACGGCTCCGCGGCGATTCCAGGCAATCGTTCACGCGCCGTCTGCACCAGCGACTCGACTTGTCGCGGCGTCAGCGGCGGACAATTGAACGCCTTGAAGCGGACGCTATTGACTACGGGAACGGCGCTCGGCGCCGACTGTGGCGCATACGCGACCGCGAGGTCAACGGCTGACCACGCACAAAGTAGTGTGATCGTGCCCAGAACGATCGGATCGAACCGCCACTTCACGGTGTTACCTCCGACGATGGTTTTGCAGTTCTCGCGAGTCGGCCGAATTCTGATACCGCGGAGTCGCGTTCAGGTTTCGTCATCGCGAGCGGTACCCCCCAAGAAAACACTGCGTCCAGCGGGATCGTCCGGCGTTTCTGCGTCCGAGCGTCCCGAATCGCCATCTGCTTGCTGCGCCGCAGCAAGCAGATGACGCGGCCGCACACAATCGGCCGCCCGACGAAATCGAGCGGCACACCAGCGCTGTCGGCGACTAGTGTTTGCTCGGTTATCGCCTACGAAACCCAATCGTGATGCGCAACGAGCGTCCTCGGGCTCAGCCCATGTGCTTCACGATCTCATTCGCGAATTCGCTGCACTTCACCTTCTTCGCGTCGGCGACGCCCTCGGCGGCCATCAGGCGGTGGAAGTCGTAGGTGACGGTCTTGGCGCCGATCGCGCCGTCCATGCCCTTGAGGATCAGGTCGGCCGCTTCGGTCCAGCCCATGTAGCGCAGCATCATCTCGCCCGAGAGGATCACCGAGCCGGGGTTCACCTGATCCAGATTCGCGTACTTCGGCGCGGTGCCGTGCGTGGCTTCGAAGATCGCGTGGCCGCTGATGTAGTTGATGTTGCCGCCGGGGGCGATGCCGATGCCGCCGACCTGGGCCGCGAGCGCGTCCGAGAGGTAATCGCCGTTGAGGTTCATGGTCGCGACCACATCGAAATCGCGCGGCCGCGTCAGGACCTGCTGCAGCGTGATGTCTGCGATGCTGTCCTTGATCATCAGCATCTGCTTCCACTTGCCAGCGCCGTGCGTCGGCCAGAGCTTCAGCGCCGCGTCGACTTCGGCCACGACCTTCGCCTGCTGCGGCGGGGTCATCATGTCGTAGCCGGGGTCGATCATTTTGGCGTTCGCGGCGCTCGACAGATCGGCGTTCGCTTCTTTGTTGCCGAGGATCCAGCTCTCGCGCTCGGTGACGACCTTGTCGCGGAAGAACGACGTCGCGATCTGGTAGCCCCAGTCGCGGAAGGCGCCGCTGGTGAATTTCATGATGTTGCCCTTGTGAACCAGCGTCACGCTTTTGCGCTTGTTCGCCAGGGCGTAGCTGATCGCGCTATGCACCAATCGCTCGGTGCCCAGATAGCTCACGGGCTTCAGACCGATGCCCACCTGCACCGGTGTCTCGCGCGGCGGTGTGCCGATCGTTTCAAGTTGCTTCTGCCAGCTTTCGCCGGCGGCCTTGGTGCCGAAGCGAATTTTGGAGAAATCCTTGGGAAATTCTTTGGCGAGAAAATCGAGCAGCTTTTGTGCCTCGGGCGATCCCGCCGCGTACTCGATGCCGGCGTAAATGTCCTCGGTGTTCTCGCGGAAGATCACCATGTCGCAATCCTGCGGCCGCTTCACCGGGCTGGGCACGCCCTTGAACCAGCGCACCGGACGCAGACAGACGTAGAGATCGAGCTGCTGGCGCAGCGAGACGTTTAGCGAGCGAATGCCGCCGCCGACCGGTGTCGTCAGCGGTCCCTTGATGCCGACCAGAAACTCGCGAAACGCCTGCAGCGTCTCTTCCGGCAGCCAGTCCTTAAAGCGGTTAAACGACTCTTCGCCGGCGTAAACCTCCATCCAGGCGATCTTGCGCTTGCCGCCGTAGGCCTTCGCGACTGCGCCGTCGAAGGCGACCTGCGAGGCCTTCCAGATATCGTTGCCGGTGCCGTCGCCTCGGATGAAGGGGATGATCGGCTGATTGGGAACCTGCAGCTTGCCGCCGCTGCGGGTGATGCGATCGCCGGCGGGGACTTTGGTCGTTGTGTAGCTCATGGTGGCCTCCGAAGCGGGCGAACAGCTCCCAGCGACGACGCCCGACGCCGCTCGTTCAAACACTGTCGCGTATCGTCCGCCAAACGTGCCGATCCGGCAAGAAACGCCGCCAGCCCTCCGCAAGCCGCCACACGGCGGCCGATAGAGACGGGTAGAATCAGGTGGAACGGTGTGTCGATGACACGGCGAAACCGCGGGCCCCGAGGAGTCAGCAAAAGGCTGGGCAAATCTCGTCGGTGCACGATGCAGCGATTCGCTGTTTCTCCGATTCACCCTTTCGATCGCCGGGCCGAATCTGAAGTGGGCGGCGTGTGCCACAGCCGGCCCCGGTCGCTTGAGTGAGCTTGATGTCCCAGTTCCTCGCGCAAATTCCGCGGCAGACCCTCCGCATGGAGCAGCGGCTTACGCCGCAACTGATCCAGGCGATGGACATTCTGCAGCTCCCGCTGGCGGCGCTGGAAGCGCGGCTCGATGAAGAGCTGAACAGCAACCCGGCGCTTGACGTGGCCAGTAACCAGGCCGACGACGGCGCCGGCTCGGACCTGCGTGCGACCGACGATCGGGCCACCGCCACCGCCGATGTGGGGGCCCAGGATTTTGACCGCCTCGACCAACTGGTCAATGAATACGACTATCTCTCTGACGACTTCGATGAATACCGGGGGACGCGATCGCGCGCGGCGCTGAGCGAAGAGAGCGACTCGAAGTTTGAGGCGATGAGCAACGCGGCCGCCCGGCCGATGAGCCTGCAGGATCACCTGCTCGATCAATGGACGCTGATTGAAACCGATGCGCGCACACGCGCCATCGGCGAACAGATCATCCAGGATCTCGACGACCACGGTCGCATCGAGACGCCGCTGGAGACACTCGGGGCCCGCGTCACGCCGCCGGCGACCGTCGCCGAGGTTGAGGCGGCGCTGCGGCTGGTGCAGTCGCTGGAGCCGACGGGCGTCGGCGCCCGCACGATTGTCGAAAGCCTGCTGCTGCAACTTCGCGCGTGGCCCGAAGACACGTCGCTCGAACAGCTGATGGTCGAGGAGCATTTCGAGGACCTGCGAAAAAACCGGTTGCCCGCGATCGCCGAGGCGCTCGAGGTCGACATCGACGACGTGAAGCAGGCGCTCTGGAACATCGGTCGGCTGCGGCTCAATCCCGCGGCGGAGATCACGCAGTCGCCGACCGCGATCGTCGTGCCCGATGTGATCGTCGAGTACAACGAGGACGACGACCGCTACGACGTCCGCCTGGCCCGCGGCAACACGCGCGAGCTGCACATCTCCGAAGAATTTCGCGAGGCGCTGGAGAAATCGCGGGATGACAAGAAAAGCCGCGAGTTCCTGCGTCAGAAGCTCGACGCCGCCAACGCGCTGATCGAGGCTTTGCGGTTTCGTCGCGACCGGTTGCTGGAAGTGTCGAAAGCCGTGGTCGAGGCGCAGCGGGATTTTCTCGACCTGGGCGAGCAGCATCTGAAGGTGCTGCGCATGAGCGACCTCGCCGAGCGCTTCGGCTGCGACCCATCGACCATCAGCCGCACGGTCGATGAAAAGTATTTGCAGACGCCGCGCGGCATTCTGCCGCTTCGCAAGTTCTTCACCGGCGGCACGGCCAACGCTTCGTCGGGCGAGGAATTGGGCTGGGAGAGCGTGAAGGCGAAGGTGGCGGAGATCGTCGCCGAAGAGAACAAGAAGGACCCGCTGAACGACGATCAGATCGTCGTCGAGCTGCAAAAGCGCGGCATCGAGATCAAGCGCCG
>JALHOX010000084.1:8127-12676 GCA_022842805.1 Phycisphaerae bacterium
GCACGGTGGCGAAGTATCGCGAGCAACTGGGCATCGCCACGGCCCGCCAGCGCAAGCAGTATTGATCAATCCCCGCTCGCCATCGCCGCCCGCGCGGCGATCAGTGATTCGCATTTCATATCGATAATGTGGCCGATCTTTCGCAGATGCGGCCGTCTTTCCGCGCAGCGTCGGGCCCCCGGACCACCATCAAAAATGGTGCTTGATGTCTTCCTTCTCGTACTTCGCGTCGCTGGCCTTGTCGCGGAACTTCTGCCACTTGGGCCGCACATCGTAGCCCTTCGCGAAGCGATAGTTCTGATCAGTATTGCGGAAGACGAGGTCTTTCTCGTAGTCGGTGCGCAGCAGCGCGGTGCGCGGCACCACCCAAACCTGCACGCAGGCCTGATCGCGGCCATAGTGCTCGCGGGCGTAATAGAGCGCCATCGCATCGTCCGGCGCTTCGAGGCTGCCGGCGTGGGTGTGAGGCCGGCCGCGCTCGATCTGAATAAACACCTCGTAGGCTTTCAGATCGCCGCTCGGATCGACGTGTAGTTCGGATGGCCCGGTCGGGATGTTTTGCCTGATCTTGGACATGACAGTTATTTTGACTCGTTGGGGGCGGTTTCACCAGCGGCGGCGCGGACGTGCAGAACGCGTTCGTGGCCCAGGTGGTCTTTGTACGTCTGGATCGATTCCCATCCGGCGCTGCGCAGCACGGAGCGAGCGGCCTCGGCCTGCCCCGCGGCGATTTCGAAGAGCATGTGGCCGGTCGGCGTGAGCAACGAGCGCGCGTCGGTCGCGAGGCGGCGGATCACGCCAAGGCCGTCGCTGCCGCCGAAGAGCGCCAGATGAGGCTCAAAATCGCGCACATTCGCCGCCACCTCCTGCGGGCGATCTGTGGCGAGATAGGGTGGATTGCTGACGATGATTTCGAAGGCGGGCCGACCGTCGGCGACGGTCGAACTTGCGGCGGATTCCGAGGGGCTGTTCCACGGCTGCAGCAAGTCGCCCAGACGAAACTCGATTCGCTCGGCGAGAGCGTGACGGGCGGCGTTTTTTCGGGCGATTTCGAGCGCATCTGCGGATACATCGCTGGCACATACGCGGAGCTGCGGAAGGTTTTTTGCCAGAGCGATGGCGATGCATCCGCTGCCCGTGCCGAGATCGAGCAACCGAGCGTCGGCGGCGACCGCGCCGCCGCGGACCAGCGCAATCGTGCGCTCAACCAGCAACTCCGTCTCCGGCCGCGGGATGAGCACGGCGGGCGAGACATCAAAGGTGAGCGAGTAGAAATCTTTGCGACCCACGATGTAGGCGATGGGTTGCCCGCTCGCCGCCGATTTCACCGCGCTGCGAAACTGTTCGAGTTTCTCGGGGGCCGGGGTCTGCTCGTATTGCGTGAAGAGCCGCAGGCGCTCGCAGCCCAGGGCATTAGCGAGCAGGATCTCGGCACAGAGGCGCGGCGACTCGACCCCGCGGCGCTCAAAGTACTCGCGGGTCCAGGTGAGCAGCCGCTCGACCGTCCATGGCGGGTCGGCTGTGGGGGATTGCATGGATGCGAGTGTAGCCGAAGGTCATCGCCCTGCGACCGGAGGGTGGACGGGGCTTCGTCGGACCGGGATGGACCAAAATTGACGAGTAAGCGCCAAAAAATTCGTACTAAAACTCTCCCGGATTACTCTGCTGCTCACGAACCATTCTCGGAAGCCGGTCGGCGTTCGCCGACCGCGAGAGTGTTGGAAGCCGCCGGGGACGATTGGAGACTGCCTCATGTCGAAGTCGAGCCTGCCGATCAAGCGTCGCGGAGCAAGCTGGGGCCTGGCCGCATCTGGAGCGGTGGCGCTCGGCGCGGGACTGCTCGCTGTGGTACAGCCCGCCGCGGCACAGGGCACGATGTACGCCTGTCAGAGCAGCCGCGAGTTCTATTCGATCAACCTCGACACGGGAGCGAAGACCTTTCGCTTCAACATCACCAGCAACGCCACCGTCTCCGCCGCACTGGCCTATGACTGCGAAACGCAGACGACCTATGTCACCAACACACTCGCGAACGTCGGCGTTTCGAAATCGCTCTACCGGCTGAATCTCACGAACGGCCAGGCCACGCTGGTCGGCCCGTTCGGCGATCCGGCAATTTTGATGCACGGGCTGGAGATCAACTCCATCACCGGCGATCTCTACGGCATCTCCTCCCATAACGGCGGTCTCTACGCCGTCGACCGCGACAACGGCGCCGCGACGCTGATCGGCCTGACGGGCATCATCGGACTGGGGTCCTTCGGCAATCTTGGCTTCAACTCCGACACGGGTGTGATGTACGCGACGAACGCGCTGACCGACAGCCTATATCGCATCAATCTGACCACGGGCGCCGCGACGCTGGTGGGCCCGCTCAACGGGCCGATCAGCATCGGCGCGCTGGCCTACAACATCGACAACCACACGATGTACATGGTCGACAATGACAACGACATTCTCTATCAGATCGACCTCACCACCGGGCAGGCCGAGGCGATTGGACCGACCGGCCCCGGCAATTTGATCGGACTGGTTTATGTGACGCCCACCTGCGGCTCCGCCTGCCCGCTCCTCACCGGCGACCTGAACTGCGACTGCGTCGTTTCGGTCGGCGACATCAGCCCGTTCGTCCTGGCTCTTACGATGCCGGCGCAGTACGCGATCGACTTCCCCGCGTGTCACATCGAAAACGCGGACGTGAATCTCGACGGCGTCGTCAGCGTGGGAGACATCGCGGGGTTTGTCAGTCTGCTCACCGGCGGCTGAAGACCTAACGGCTCTAACCCGCGAAGTGCGACGACATAATGGTCGCTAAGGCT
The DNA here is from genome assembly GCA_022842805.1 of Phycisphaerae bacterium. Taxonomy (GTDB): domain Bacteria; phylum Planctomycetota; class Phycisphaerae; order UBA1845; family Fen-1342; genus JALHOX01. The sequence goes on from JALHOX010000084.1 coordinate 10,947, forward strand.
CATTTGCCGCCGCGTTGGGGTCGGGGTCGTTTGCGTTTGCGGTTCCGTCGCCATCCGTGTCGGCGTCCATGTTGTTGGCGGTGCCGTCGCCGTCCATGTCCACTCGTTGGCGTTGAGCTGACCGTCGCCATCGATGTCGCGATCGAGGCCGTTGGGGACGCCGTCGGCGTCGACGTCTGGGTCGCTGACGTTGGGCTGGGCGTCGCCGTCGACGTTGGGATCGACTCCGTTGGCGAGGTTGTCGCCATCCATGTCGGGGTCGAAGAGGTTTCGCAGGGTGTCGCCGTCGATGTCGTCGTCGAAGGCGTTGGCTACGCCGTCTGCGTCGATATCGTCGTCCTGGTCGTTGTCGCGGCCGTCGGCGTCGACGTCGGGATCTTCGCCGTTATCGAGGCCGTCGCCGTCCATGTCGGGGTCGAAGAGGTTGCGCAGGGCGTCGCCGTCGATGTCGTCGTCGTCGCCGTTGCGGATTTCGTCGCCGTCGATGTCGGGATCGAGTGCGTTGGGGACCTGATCGCCGTCGACGTCGGAATCACGGCCGTTCTGCTGCCCGTCGCCGTCCATGTCGGGGTCGAAGAGATTTCGCAGAGCGTCGCCGTCGATGTCGTCGTCGTCGCCATCCGGAGGATCGGGCACGGGCGGGGCGATCGGGGGCGGATCGGCGTTGGCGTTGGGGTTCGGATTGGGCGGCGGGCCGTTGGTGTTGGCCGAGTCGTTGGCGTTGGTGTTCGCCGGGCCGCCGTTGGCGTTTGCGTTGGCCGCTCCATTTGCGTTTGCGTTTGCGGCGCCGTTGGCATTGCCGTTGGCGCTGCCATTCGCGTTGCCGTTTCGGTTTTCCGGGAGTTCGGAGCCGTCGTCGTCATCATCATCGTCGTCGTCGTTCTTCTCGCCGTCGCCGTCGACGTCGGGGTCGTCTCGGTTGGGGACGCCGTCGCCGTCGACGTCATCATCGACGGCGTTGTCGAAGAGGTCGCCGTCGACGTCGAAGTCGATGCCGTTGGGCAGGTCGTCGTCGTCGATGTCGTCGTCGTCAGCATTGCGGCGACCGTCGCCGTCGACGTCGTCGTCGGCGCCGTTGGGAACGCCGTCCCCGTCGATGTCGCGGTCCGCCAGATTGGGGGTTCCGTCGCGATCGGAATCGCGGCCGGTGAGGCCGTCGATGCCGTAGATCTGCCGAATCGCGGCGAGGAGCTCTTCGAACGAGGGGTCGGCGGGCCGTACGGGCTGCGCCGGAACGGCCGGCGCGCCCGGATCGGCGATCGGCGGCGGTGGGTCGCGGTCGTCGCCGCCGGTCGGCGGTGTGGGCGAGAGCCCGGCGGGGATGCCGTATTCACGTCCGAAGTCGCCCGGCGAGGCGGGCGGAATACAGGCGGGCAACACCACGAGCGCGGCGGCGAAGAGCAGTACGCCGCCGGACGCCGCGCCGGCCCAGCAAAAGTCGGGGCCGGCGGGCGTTTGTACTCGCGAAGCGGGCGAGCGTTCGCGTGGCATGACTAATCCACCACGATGCTGGCGTTAATCGTGATGTTGCAGCCGGAATCCAGCGGCAGATTCCAGGAGTCTGAGTTCGGAACGGTGGCGAAGGAATAGCTCTGGTCGTAGGAACCCAACTGCTCGTCGGCGCTGCCCGAGTCGACCTCCTTGATCGGTCCGCCGAAGGCGCGGAAGGACTGTCCGTCGTTGAGGATGAAGGTGCGCGAGACATTGACGGTGCAGAAGCCGCCCTCTGG
>JALHOX010000085.1:0-868 GCA_022842805.1 Phycisphaerae bacterium
TGGCTGATCGACGCCGCCAACCGCCCCACGATCGAGCGTTGGCTGTCGGAGGCGGCGCGGGCGATGGAGTTTGAACGCGGGCTGCGCGCCGCGCGAATGGAGTTGGACCCGCCGCGCTGCCCGCGCTTGGAGCAGGCCCGGGCCGAAACGCGCAGCTTCGAGCAGCAGCAGGCCGCGATCGCCCGGCGAACTGAGCTCGAGCGCGCTTCGCGAGCGGCGGCGGCGGAGCGGCTGAGCGAGACGGCGGCGATGCTCGAGCGGCTGCGCGGCGAGGGCGGGCAACGCGGACTACGCGACATCCTGCTCGCGACGCCGCCGGTGGATCGCGCCCGGCTGCTTTCGCAGTTGTGGCGCGTCGGCGCGGCGACCACGCCCACGACGGCGCTGGCGGCAGTGGGCGGGCGGCATTTCGCAGTCGTTGCGCTAAACGCGCTCGCCGCCGCCCGCAGACATGTCGAATTGCCGGAAACGCTTGGGGGGCTGAGTGCAATCGTCTACGACGTGGCGCGGCGCGCCTATTGGATCGGGGCGGAGCGCGGCCTCTGGCGCGTCTCCGCCGACGATCCCGCCGCGGCGCCGATCGCCTACCCCATCAGCGCATCGCCGCGGCGCCGCGCAGGCGTAAACGCCATCGTCGCCACCGCGGCCCGAATCTTCGTTACCCATTCAGGCGTCGGCGTTTGGTCCTGGTCGATCGACGCGACCACCGCGGGCGGAGCGGCGGATGTCGGTCGCGCGGAGTGGACGCCGGCGGATGGAACGACCGTTAACGGCGTTCGCGGCGCGACATTGCTGGCCGATGGCCGGATCGCGTTCGCGGCGGATGAGCAGGTCTTCGTGCTTCCCGCATCAGACGCCGTCGGCGATC
>JALHOX010000085.1:878-12453 GCA_022842805.1 Phycisphaerae bacterium
CGGTCGCTCGCCGCTTCGGGCGATGCGCTCTTCGCCGGCCTCTCGAATGCTGTCGTCGTGTCAATGACGCTCTCCGACCCGCGCTGCTGGGTCGAGATCGACCGATCCGACCGCCCGGTCGCGTCGCTCGCGCTGCGTCGCTGGTTCGACGTCGACGAGCTCCTGATCCCCGCCGGACCGCGCGGCGTCGTGGCACACTACGGCGACGGCGCCAGTGCGACGCTGCTGCCCGCCCCATCGTCGCCCGCCGGCGCGGTGCCCATCGATCGAGTCTGGGCGGGCGAAGATGTCACGATCGGTTTGAATCAGGATTTGGGGCGGGCGTATCTGCTGCGGCGCGGCGAAGAGGCGGTGACGCAGGTTGCGATCGCGCGGCTGCTGGGGGCGGCGGTGGAGGATGTCTGCCTCGTTCTCTGACAACCGTTGGGCTGAGCACGGCCCGTTCAGCAAAGAACCGCGCGGCCTGAAACCGCGCGGCTGAGACTGAAGGCGTCCACTCAGCTCTTCGTCTTCCATTCGCGATTCAAAATTCGCCATTCGCGATCGGGTTCCGCTACGGCGCCGTCAGCAGCCCCACAAACGGCCCAATATCCGAAACGCTCACCACGCCGTCGCGGTTGCAATCGGCGGCCATGAAATCGCACATCGGAAAAGCGGCGTCGTAGCCGGCAGGGTCGATCAGCGTCAGCACAAACGGGCTGATGTCGCCCACCGTGATTAGCTCATCGCAGTTCAAATCGCCCTTCGCGGCCCCGCCCGTTACTTCGATGACTGATATCGGCGCGCCGGGGTGGCTCACCAGCAATGTGCCGTCGACCACGTTGTAGGCCTGCGGACCGACAAGGTCAGGAATGCCGGCGGCGGCGAGCACGATCGCCTCTTGATCGGGCGGCAGCGCGGTGGCGATCGGAATCATCAGCATCGTGCCCGGCGGCTGCGGCGGATCGGGGACGTACACCGAGCCGAGCGGGTAGGTCTCTGACGATTCGCCGATCTTGTTCGCACCGCGTTTGATGTGACCCACGACGCGATACTTGTCTCCGCCGGGCGAGTTGAGCACTTGCACCTCATATTCGACGGTGACGCCGTTGCCGACGTCCTCGACGCGCTTGAAAGGGTGACTGGCGCCGTCCGGCGTGATGATGTTGAAGTCGGGCTTGGGGGGCATGGTTTTGATGCCGACCACGGCGACCGGCCCCCGGCCGGGCAGGTTGACGCCCGCGACGGTGACGACGCGCTCGTTGGGACCGAGCGGGATCTGCGTTCCGCCGGGCTGCGGGCGAACGACGACGACGCGCGAGTCGCCGCCGTCGCCCGCCAGAAGCGGCGCCGCCACGCCGAGCATGATCGACGCACACACGACCATCCGCGGGGAGCGAATGCGGCGCAGGCGGGAGGGAGTTTGGTTCGTGGACATGGGTAACTCTCCATTCGGCGGGGTTTCGCGAGACATGCGTTCCGCCGACATAGATGACGAACCAGCCGATTTGTCGGCTGTTTGCTCGATGAATCGTCGGCAGGGCAAACGACCGCTCGGAGCGGGAGCGCGATTTTCCGCGGGCGGCCGAGGCAGGTGGCTGGATGGCGCCGCAGACGTGCCGCGGGGGGACACTGCGCAATAGCCTCGCCCCGCTACGATTCCAGCTCGAATGTTGACCGACACCCACTGCCACCTGACCTACCCCGAGCTTGCGCCGCAGATCGGCGACGTGCTCACCCGCGCGCAAGCGGCCGGCGTCAGTCGGTTGATCACCATCGCGACATCCCCCGCCGACGCCGACCGCGGCATGCAGATGTTCGCCGCCGAACCGCGCGTCTTCCTCGCCGCCGGCATTCATCCGCACGAAGCGGCGAAGGTCGGCGAACCCGAGTTCGCCGCGCTACGTACCATTCATGAAAACCCGTCGCCCGCTTGGCGCGGCCGCGTTGTCGGCGTGGGCGAGACCGGCCTCGATTTTCATTACGACTTCGCCACGCCCGAGCAGCAGGAGCGCGTCTTCCGTTTTCAACTCGAATTGGCCCTCAAAGTCGATCGCCCGGTGATCATCCACGCCCGCAAGGCCGAGGAGCAGGTCTGCGACATCCTCGCCGACTATCCGCGCCTCGCCCCTCGCACCGTGTTTCACTGCTACAGCGGCCCGCCCGCCACCACCCGCCGCATCCTAGACGCGGGCTATTGGATGTCGTTCACAGGCGTGGTCACCTTCAAGAACGGCGACGACGTCCGGCTGGCCGCCACGCTGTGCCCGCTCGATCGCATCATGGTCGAGACCGACGCGCCGTTTCTCTCACCCGAGCCGGTCCGTAAGATCTTTCCAAACGAACCGGCCTTTGTGGCCCACACCGCGGCGAGGATCGCCGCCCTGCGCGGCATGAGCCCCGCGGATTTTGCGCGAACCACCACCGCCAACGCGGAGCGATTTTTCGGACTGCCGAAGGAGTCGATATGACCCAGTGTCTTGTTACCGGCGGCGCGGGATTCATCGGCAGTCATCTGGTCCGCGGCATCCTGCAGCGCGGCTGGCGGGTGCGCGTACTCGACGACCTCAGTTCGGGCCACCGCAAAAACCTCGATGAGCTTGGCGACAAGGTCGAGCTGGTCGTCGGCGACATCTGCGACGCGGCCGTCTGCCATCGCGCCGTCGCCGGCTGCGACTACGTCTTTCACATGGCCGCGATGGGCAGCGTGCCGCGCAGCGTCGACGACCCGATGCGGACGCACCGGATCAACGACACCGGCACCTTGAATGTGCTGGTCGCCGCCCGAGACGCCAAGGCCCGTCGCGTCGTCTTCAGCGCCAGCAGCAGCGCCTATGGCGACACGCCGACCCTGCCGAAGCGCGAAGACATGATGCCGCGCCCGCTCAGCCCCTACGCCGTCAGCAAGCTGGCGGGCGAGAATTACTGCAAGGCGTTCACGGCCTGCTACGGCCTCCAGACAATCTCCCTGCGTTACTTCAACGTCTTCGGCCCCCGCCAGGACCCGAATAGCCAGTACGCCGCCGTGATCCCCGCCTTCATTTCGCGGCTGCTGAAGGGCGAACGCCCCGTGATCTATGGCGACGGCGGCCAGACCCGCGACTTCTGCTACGTCGACAACGTCGTGAATGCGAATCTGCTCGCGGCCGAGGCCGCCAGCCTCAACGGCGAAACGGTGAATATCGCCTGCGGCGAAAGCATTTCGCTGAATGCGATGCTGCGGGTGATGAACGACAGCCTGGGAACAAAGGTCGAGCCGATCTACGAGCCGGTTCGCAAAGGCGACGTGCGCGACAGTCTCGCGGCGCTCGACGAAGCGAAGCGGGTCATCGGCTATGTGCCGCGCGTCACCTTCGAAGACGGCCTGCGCCGCTCGATCGAGTGGTATCGCGCGAACCTGCGCTGAGCGATCGGCGCTCCGCGATGCACGATTGGGATGGGTGACACCGGCCGCGCGCCGGTGTTTTCCTGCGCACGATTTTCAACTTCGCGCGCAAAAACCCATTGCCAAGAACGCACGCGAGTTGTTAAAAGAATTATTGTGCGTCGCGTGCGGCGCACTCGCGACAGAAAATGAAACTCGACTGCTCGGCGTATCGAGCAGCTCCTGATGGAAGGTTGACCCCGCGCCACGGCTAGACCTTCCATCTTTTTTTTCCGACATCCATCAGGCGCGTTGCGAGCCGCGTCCCGACTAGCGGCGACGCAGCACCAGCGCCGCCAGCGACAGCAGCGCCAGCGAACCCGGCTCCGGCAACGCGCGAATGTTGTCGATGCCCGCCGTGGCCACGAGCGCGCCGCGACCATCCTCGATTCTCAGGCGGAAAACATCGCTCAGCGTCGCATTCAGGTCCGTCGGGCCGACGCTCGACAGGCTCGCATCGTCGATCCCCAGGCTCACGCTGCGCCATTGCCCATCGGCGGGAATCGCCAGTGGCGTCAGCGAGCTGAACGCCCCGCCGGCCCCTTCGATCCGCAGCGCGATCTGCAGGGGGGTCGTGCCGAGATTGGCGATATCGAACGAGATCCCATTCACGCCCGCCGCCAGATAGTCGCCCGCCCATTGAGTCGTGTTCTGAATCGAGAGCCGGCTGCCCGCGCCGCTGCCGCCGGAGCTCGCGAAACGCAAAAACGCGTCCCCCGCGCCGCCCGGTCCGCCGTCGGCCACATTGGCCGGCGGATTGGGGCTCGGTCCGCCGACGCCCCAGCCCTGCGTCGTGCCGTCCTCAAAATCGTTCACCTGACCGACAATCGGGGCGGCCATCGCGGCGCCCGTCGCAAACGTGCAGACCATTCCCAGCATCCAGCGCTTCATCTTGCAGTTTCCTCGTCGAAAGCTCGCGGTGTCGGCAGGTCGGAACTCCCAGTTTACCCGCCGCGCCGTTCATTCCGAAACGCGATTTTTCGCACGCCGATAAAGAGTCCCTCGGGCGGGTTGGATCCGTGCGAGACGATGCAGCGCCGCCGCCCTTCGTGCCGGTGGTCCGCCCGTCCGACACGACACCCCCCGCGGCCGCCTTCGCGAGGTATCGGGCAACGCATCTCTGGCCCGCCGCGCCGAGCGACACTACCCTGCGTTTTCATGCACGGAAAAACAGGATCCATTTCGGCCTCACTCAGCGTGTTGCTGCTCAGCGCTGTGGCGTGTCTCGGCGCGGGTGGCTGCGCCACCACATCCGAGCGGCTCGTGCTGGAGCAGCCATTCGCGCCCCCGTCCCAGAAGTATCTGGTGCTCAAGACGCGTTCGGCGGATGCGGCGGAGTTCGACGGACGTGCGGCGCTCCTGCTGGAGTGCCCCCTGCCCGCCGCAAAGGACGGCCCGATCGCCTACTCGATCTACATCGACGTCCCGCGGGCCGTCGGCGAGTTCGCCGTCGGAAGCGAGTCGGAGGCCGCGCACGCGATGGTCATCCAGCGCGTCGGGGCGCTGGCGGGCAAATCGGTCTTCGACTCCGGTCGCGTCGACATTCGACGCCCCGCGTTCACGACCGATCAGTTCCTTGTCACGATCGATCTGCGGGCAAAAGACGAAACCGCCCTGCGCGGCGCGATCCATGCCAAACTAAATGATGCGGCGATCCGCCAGTTCGCCAGCGACTATCGCAGCGATGTGGAAGCCCTTCGCGCCGCCACCGCGAGCGATGGCCAGGCGCTCACGCAACCGCGGGTCGCCGGCGATTAGCGGCGCGGTGCAGGCGCCGCGTTTCGGGTGAGAGATGCGCCAGGTGCCGGCATGCGTTTCCCGCCCGCCTTCAACTCGACACATTCCACGCGCAACCCGAAACGCGACTTCCCCCCGCGATTTCCTGTCGTCGCTTACAACTTCGCGACCGCCGGAAAATCGATCGGCGTTTCGTTCACGTGGTTGAAGTAGTTCGTGTAGATGGCCAGCGCGTACGTCGCGATGACTTCCGCCACGTTGCCGTCGCTGTAGCCCGCGGCCTTAAACGCCGTCACATCGTCGGCAGTGGCAAAGCCGCGCTTCTCGTGGATCGTCAGCACGAATTTTGACAGAGCGGCGAGTTTCGCATCGCTCAGCTTGCCGCGCCGCGCCTCGACGGTTTGCTCCTCGGTCAGGCCGACCATCTTGCCGATCGCAGTATGAGCCGCGACGCAATAGCCGCAGTCATTCTGCTGCCCGATCGTGAGCTGAATGACCTCACGCTCCTTGGCGCTCAGGCCGGAATGACCCAGTGCGCTCGACAGGCCCAAATAAGCGTCGAGTGCCGCCGGCGAATTGGCCATGGCGCGAAAAATGTTGAAGTTCTTGCCCTTCAGCGGTCCCTCGAAAATCTCTTTCACCCGGCCGGTGGCGGATTTCGGATCGACAAGCGGCAGTCGCGACATGAGTGGCTCCTTGTGTCTCATCGGAGGTAACCGGGCGGCGGCCTGCACAATCGACCCTGTGCGGGGCCGGGGTCGCCGAACTACGTCTTGGATGCCGGTTTTGCGGGCGGAGATTCGGGATGAAACAGGACCCTTGCCGCAACGCGGGGCAGCCGCTTCGGGCCATGGCTCCTGCCTCGCGACCTCGCGGCGGCAACGATATTCTGTGCCGCAGCGAAGGCGCGTCGCTCTCGCCGCGGGTTGACGGCGGGGCGGATGATTCCGCGCCGCGAGCAGGAAGGCGAACGAAGATGGATGAGATCCTGCGCCAGGCCGCCGATCTGGGCCGCGCCATCGCGAAAAGCCCGCGGGCGCTCGACATCGCAGCGGCGCGTCAGGCGATCGAAGCGGACGCCGGCGCGCAGGCGCTCTTGCGGGCGCACGAGGCGGCGGTCGAACGCATTCAAAAGCTCCGTAGCACGCAACAGCCGATCGAACCCGAAGACAAGCGCCGCCTGGCCGAGGCCGAGGCCGAGCTTGCGGGACACGCGTTATTCAAGAGCCTGCTCAAGGCCCAGGCCGATTTCATCGAGCTGATGACACGCGTCAACGCGGCCATCGAGGCGCCGCTGCGACCGCGCGGGGCCGGCGACGCCGACGCGACGGGCGGGGGTCGGAGTTGAGTTCGCGGCCCGCCGCCATGGCCGCGCCGCTCTCAAACGCTGCCGCGGACGCCGATCGCCCCGCCTGCGAATGCCGCCCCATGTCCGCATCGTCGTGGGCCTGGCTGCTCTCGCTGATCGGCTGCACGGCGATCCTCTCGTTCTACGGCATCGATCGCGGGGCCTTTTTCGAACCAACCGATTGCTGGGTGGCGCAGACCGCGCGCGAAATGCTCGAGGCCGATGAGTGGCTCGTGCCGCGCTTCTCCGGCGAAGTCCGCATGCAGAAATCCCCCGGACCCTACTGGGCGGTCATGAGCATCGCGAAGCTGCGCGGCAGCGGCGTCGACGAGGTCGACGCCCGCGTGCCCAACGCCATCGCCGGTGTCCTGATCGTCGCCTCCGTCTTCTGGTTGACGCGCCGCATCAGCGGCGATCGGGCCGCCGTCTTCGCCGGTTTTTCGGCGGCGTCCAGCGCCCTCGTGCTCTATTGGACGCATCGCGGCGCCAGCGATCTGGGGCTGGCCGCCTGCACCACGCTCGCGCTGGCCTTGTGGTGGGTCGCGCTCGAGAGCGAGCCGCGCGGCTGGAAACGCACCATCCTGCTGCACCTCGCCTATTTCATGGCCGGCATCGGCATGATCTACAAACTTCCCATGCCGCTCGTCATCTGCGGCGTGCCGGCGGTGGCCTACCTCCTCTTTCGCCGGCGCTGGTCGCTGCTGGCCGATTGGCGACACCTCACCGGACTGGCGGTCTTCGCCCTGCCCTGGCTGCCGTGGATCCTGGCGGTCATCGCGAGTGAACCCGCCGCGTGGGACAAGTGGAAGGTCGAATACTTCGATCGCTACACCGGCGACCTGCCCAACGTCGAGGGGCAGAACAAGTGGTATTGGCTGTTCTTCTACCTCGCGCCGACGGCGATCTTCTGCCTGCCCTACACGATCTCTCTTCCCGGCGCGATCGCGCGCGTTTTCCGCCCCTGCGCCGAAACCGAGTCGCGCGGCCGCTGGTTCCTGATGCTCTGGTTCGCCGGCCTGCTCGTGTTCTTCTCCTCCGCCGCCGGCAAGGAAACACGCTACTTCCTGCCCGCGCTGCCCCCGCTTTTCTGCCTGCTCGGAATCGATCTGGCCTCTCTATTCGATTCCCGCCGCATCGCCGGTCTCGCCCCGCAGGTGCGCAGCGCCGCGCTCGTCCTGCCCCTGATCGCCGCGCTGGGCGGAGCCGTAGCGATCTTCATGGCGTACAACCCATGGTTCAAACATCTCGGACCGTTTGAGCCGTCCCCCGGCCAGCTCGTCGGAGCGCTCGCGGCGAAAGACCTGCTGCTGCCGATGTGCGTCTCGGCCGCGATCGTCCTGATCGGCGCCATACTGGTGACAACCTTCTATCGCCGTGCGCAAGGCGAGGCCGCCTTCGCCGCCATGGTCGGCACGATGTGGGTGCTCTGGCTTTGGGCCTGGCCGGTGATCTTTCCCATATTGGTCTCCCAGGCCGGCTTTCGCGAATTCGCCCAGCGCATCCGCCAGTGCGTCTCGCCCGAAGAGGCCAAGTCCCTCCGGCAAATCGCCCAGCAGGACCCGCGCGTCATCTGGTACGGCAGCTACCGCTACCCCCGTATCATCGATCAACTGCAACTCCTGAAAGAACAGAACGGCAAACGGACGAAGCGCTACGAAGTCGAGCGCGTCGGGGCGGAGATGGTGCGCCAGTTGCGAAGCGAACCGCTCTGCCTCTTCGTGATCAGCTTCATCGAATACGTGCAGTTCCGCACCGTCGTCGAACACATCGCCAGGCTCCGCGGCGAGCCCCCGCCCCCCATGTACGTGTGGATTCAGCCGCATTACGGCCGACCCGATCGCAACCTGCTGCTGATCGGCAATCGCCCGCCCTCGCGCTGCGAAGCGGCGCCCGAAATCCAGTTCAAGGAAAAGTGGCGCGAGGCCGCCCTCCGCGGCACACGCGAAATCCTGGGAGATGATTGGGAGGCGCGCTGGTCACGCAGCGACGCCATCCCGTCATCGACAACCCAAGCGGCAGATCGCGCCGCGCCTCAGCCTGCCCCCCCCAACGGAGCGCCGTGAGCAAGCCCGCCGTCGTCAAGCCGAGGAAGTGGTACCACGCGCCGCCGTGGCTCAGGCCCTTCTCCAGTTGGGCTCTCTACGCGCTGCTGCGGATGTGGGCCACCATCATCGAATGCTTCCCGGTCGACGCCAATCTCTTCACCGCCCGCTGCATCGGCCGGATCTGGTGGACGATCAGCCCGCCGCACCGGCGCAAGACAGTGTTGCACTTGGCCCGCGCCTATCGCGGGCAATATCCGCGGAGCGAGCTGCTGCGCATCGGGCGGGAGTCCTTCGAGCATTGGACGCAGGTCTTCCTCGTCGAACTCGTCATGTGCCCGCGCCTGCTCAACCGCTGGAGCTGGTCCAAGTACGTCGAGCTGCGCGACCTCGGCCCCGCATTGATCGAGCTGCTCCGCGGCGGCGCCGTGATGATCACGCCGCACTTCGGCAACTTCGAACTCCTCGGCTTCACGCTCTGTCGCCTCGGCGTGCCGCTGACGGCGGTGATGCGCCCGCTCGACAACGAGCGGCTGAATGATTGGCTGGTGCGGACGCGGGCCGCCAGCGGGCTGCGGCTGCTCTACAAGCAGGGCGCGACCGAGGAGGCCGAGTCGATCGTCACCAGCGGCACACCGCTCTGCTTCATCGCCGATCAGGACGCCGGGCCCAAGGGCTATTTCGTGCGCTTCTTCAACCGCCCCGCATCGACCTACAAATCGATCGCGCTGCTGGCGATCCGCCATCGCACGCCCGTGATCTGCGGCTACGCCGCCCGCACGCGCAAGGGCTTCCACTACCGCTTCGCCGTCGAGCGCGTCATCCGCCCCGAGGAATGGGAATCGCGCGACGACGCCCCGCTCTGGCTGACGCAGGAGTTCTCCACCGCGATGGAAAACTCAATCCGTAAGTTTCCCGAGCAATACTTGTGGGTCCACCGGCGGTGGAAGAATCAGCCGAAGAAGAGAATGGCGAATAGCGAATTGCGAATAGCAAATTGAAACGCGTACCGCCGTCGCGACGCTGATGCGATGCATCGCGTGCGCATGCCGCATTCATATTCGCTATTCGAAATTCGCCATTCGCTATTTCTCGCCATACCTCACCCTCACCACCCGCTCCATCTTTCGCTCGCTGCGGATGACGGTCAGCCGCACCTCCGCCCCATCGGGCGCCGCCGACAGCAGCCGGTGCAGATCATCCACGCCGCTCACCAATCGATCATTCAGCGCGACGATGAGATCATCCTCGCGCAACTCCGCCTCCGCCGCCGGCGAGCGCGGCGCGATTCCCGCGATCGCCACCGCCGTCTCGTTTAGCAGATCATGTTCAATCGCCAGTCGCCGCGGCAGCGGCACGGTCGCACCCGAGATGCCCAGTTGCGCCCGTCGCACGCGCCCATGCGCCATCAACTCGCCCACGACGCGCTTCGCCAGATCCGCCGGCACCGCGAAGCCCAGCCCCTGGGCGAAAGCGATGATCGCCGTGTTGATGCCCACGATCCGCCCGCGATGATCAGCCAGCGGCCCGCCCGAGTTGCCGGGGTTGAGCGCCGCCGTGTGTTGGATCACCTCATCCACCAGCCGCCCTTGTTCCGTCCGCATCGAGCGGCCCAAGGCGCTCACCACGCCCGCCGTCACCGTCGATTGAAACCCGAGCGGATTGCCCAACGCGATCGCGAGTTGCCCAACGCGCAGCGACGCCGAATCGCCCAGTTCGACAAACGGCAACCCATGATTCGACACGCGGATCAGCGCCAGATCGGTCGCCGGATCATCGCCGATCAGCCGCGCATCCAGCCGGTCGCCGTCGTGCGACCGCGCCGACAGCGCTGCGCGACCATGCACCACGTGGCTGTTCGTGAGCGCATACCCGTCCGGCGTAATCAAAAACCCCGACCCCTGCCCGCCGCGCCCCTGCGCATCGCGCCCGCCAACGCCGATCACCGCCGGCCCGACGCGCTCGACAACGCGCACGACGGCCTGGGAATAGGCGTCAAGAGCGTCGGCGTCGCCGCCATGGTCCGGCTTCGGCGCGGATGCAGATGGCCGCGGTGAGATTTCTTCGTTCGAGTCGTTCAGGAATCCGGTCATCGGCCGCGCGAAAGCGGGACCTTCATTTCGGCGCATCGCGAATCGTCTCCCATCGCGTCCGCCGCCGGTCGCACGATGCCATCATCGAGCGCTCGTCGAAAACGCGGACGCTTGGAGCGTTGGATGCCGATGGCGCGGCCCACGGTGCGGCACGTTTCGCCACTCCTCCGCCCCCGGCCGAAACTGGCCACCCGCGCCCGCCAAGAGGGGCGCATTTAGCCCGCTCCCCACACGCTTGCGTCTGCGGCCGCCATCGCAATCCCTACCGAACGAAACCCAGCCGCCCGGCCGTATTCTGCATTCTGCATTCTGCATTCTTCATTCTGCATTCTCATTCGCCATTCGCGATTCCCCCTCCACCGTTGACGCCCTTACTGCCGATCCATACAAGATCGTCTCGCGCCACCGGCGAAGCGTGCAGCGCTTTCAGAACTTTCGCCCCAGATTGAACCCCGCAGGAGCCTCGCGTTGACGGCTTTTTCCGCGCCACTTCCGCTCACACTCGCCGCCGCCGGCCCCATCGACTCCGGCAGCACAGCCTGGATGCTCGCCAGCTCCGCCCTCGTCCTGCTCATGATCCCCGGCCTTTCGCTCTTCTACGGCGGCATGGTGCGCCAAAAAAACATCCTCAGCACCATGATGTACAGCTTCGTCGCGATGGCGGTCATCGGCGTGCAATGGATCGTCATCGGCTACGCCCTCGCCTTCGGCACCAGCGTCGGCGGTTGGATCGGCTGGAACCCCGCGCTGATCGGCCTCGTCGGCCTGCCGCATGACCAGCTCTTCGCCGACAAGGCCATTCCAGAGCTGGTGTTCGTCATGTTCCAGGGCAAGTTCGCGATCATCACGCCGGCCCTGATCAGCGGCGCCATCGCTGAGCGCGTCCGCCTCTCGAGCTTCATCGCCTTCATCATCCTCTGGACCACCTGCGTCTATTGCCCGCTCGCCCACT
>JALHOX010000086.1:0-8537 GCA_022842805.1 Phycisphaerae bacterium
GGAGGAGTAAATCGCAATCTACCAAATTCGCTTCTCATTGGCGACATGACGCCGAGTGGTTCCCACATTGTCGGAACCTCTCGCGACGCGGATGAACGGGTCGTGCGGTATCGGGCCGTCAATAACTACGTCGCGGAATACTCCACAGTAGTTCCGGGTGCATCTTTCCAGGGTGCGTCCGGCGTCTCCGATGATGGAACGGTGATGTCGGTGTATGTCGAGGCAGCTGGCACGGCAGCGTCATACTTGGTCGCAGACGGGGAGGCAGCAGTATTGCTTCGCTCCGTTCCGGTCAGCCAAGCAAATCTCGCCCACAGCTACGAAGTTTCGGGCGACGGCCGAATGGTAATCGGTTTCGATTGGCGCTGGACTTCGACCAACGGCTTGCAGGATCTTTCATCGATCATTCGCCCCCGTTCCATCGCACCGGACAGCGCGACCGTTCTCGGAGCATTCGGGGGAAGAGCGATTTTGCTCGATCCGTCCGGTGAGGTCCATGATGTTGCAGAGTTGCTTTCCCAGCAGTTCGGCTTGACGTTCCCCGGCTGGCAGTTGACCGATATCGTCGGCATGTCCGACGACGGCACCGTCTGGGCCGGCAACGGCATCAACCCGCAAGGCTTCCCCGAGGGCTGGGTCGCCGTCATTCCCGAGCCGACGAGCTCGTCGCTGATGGCGCTCGCCGCTTCTGCGTGGATTCGTCGGCGGCGATAGGAAGCACTTTCAATTTCATACGTGTCTCGCCGCCGGGCTTGGGAGGCTCGGCGGCGATTCGTTCGAGTCCATCAAATTTTCTCGAGGAGGAAATTGTCCATGCGATCAAGGCTAGACCACTTGCGCGCCGTCGAGGCGTCCGCCATTATCGTCGCGCTAGGCTTGCTTACGCGGGCCGCCTTCGGAGTCGGCTCGTTCTACGGCGTTGGGGACCTGCCCGGGGGCGCATTCGGCAGTCTCATCACTGACATCTCCGGGGATGGTCGATTTGTAGTCGGGCACAGTCGGGCAGATGCCTCGCACTCCAACAATATCGGCGCCGTGTTCCGTTGGAGCGCAACTGGCGGAATGGAAGACCTGGGCTTTGGCGCGATCGGCAGCCTGAGCAGCGCTTTTCGCGGGCCCAACATCTCGCGAGACGGGTCGTTAATAGCGGGCACGGCCGACGTATTCGGCGGGTTTCGCTTCACAATCGGAGGCGATTACCGAATACTCGGCAACTCTGTACACATAGGTGATATGTCGGCAGACGGCCAGATCATCGGCGGCGCTTCGCTCGACTCTGGAAGTTTCCCCAATCGGGCGGTCCAGTACCGGGCTACTAACAATTACACAGTGGAGTACATCAATCCGTTTCCCACTGCTTCATACCAGGGCGTCCGCGGAATCTCAGATGATGGTCGAGCGATTTCATTAAACACGGAGGAAAACGGTGCCAGTTCGACTTACCTTGTGCGAGAGAATCAACCTCCGATTCTCGTTCACACGGTGCCATTCTCCCAGGGCAGTCTCAATGGGATCGGCTTTGATATCTCGGGAGACGGAAGCAAGATCATCGGCCGAACATGGCAATGGTCCGTTCAATCCGGATTCGAATCGCTTGCGAACCGGATCAATCCTATGACGATCGCCCCCGACAGCCGCACCGTTCTCGGATCATTCGGCGGACGGGCCAAGCTACTGCGAGAAGATGGCACCATCGTCGACGTGCAGAACCTCCTGTCAAACGATTATGGCATCGATTTCGGTACATGGCGATTGCGCGAAATTGTGGGAATGTCCGACGACGGCACCGTCTGGGCCGGCAACGGCATCAATCCCCAGGGCTTCCAAGAGGGCTGGGTCGCCGTCATTCCAGAACCCACCAGCGCCGCGTTGTCGGTCCTGGGGCTGATCGCGCTCATCCGCCGCCGCCGCTGAGCATTTAAGTCCGCTCTCGCCTCTCGCGAGCGGCGACGCGCCGCGGAGCCGTCCGAATCGGGCGGCTCCACACGCCGAATGCCTCAGCCCACCTCAGCGACCGGCGGATGCGCGGGCGGCGGGCTCGCCTCAAACGACCCCCGCGGGTACCGAATCCACTGCAACGTCAGCCCGCACGACGGCGCCGGACCGCTCGCCAGCGTGCGGTCGCGCGAGGCAAGAACCTCGCGCACTCGCTCCACCGGCCACAAGCCGCGGCCGATCTCCACCAGCGTCCCCACCATGTTGCGAACCTGCTGATACAAAAAGCCGTCGCCGATGAAGTCGACCGACACCTCTTCGAAGCGGCGATCGACCGCGGCCCGCCGGATCGTGCGAACCGTGCTGGCGCGGGGCGAGCCCGCGCTGGCGAAGCCGGCGAAGTCGTGCGTGCCGCACAGGTCGGCGGCGGCGGCTCGCATGCGGTCGAGATCGAGGTCATACCAAAAGCGCCAGGCCGGCCGCGCAGGGCCGCTCTCGATCGGCTTGGCGTGCGAATTCCAGATGCGATAGCGATAGAGCTTCTCGACCGCGTGCTGGATCGGGTCGAAATCGGCCCGGGCCTCGCAGGCGTGCACGAGCGAAATGTCCGCGGGCAGTCGGTCGCCCAGCGCCCGACGGAGATTTTCGGGGGGAATCGGCGAAGCGGTCTGCACGCTCGCCACTTGTCGCAGGGCATGAACGCCGGTGTCGGTGCGACTCGCGCCGGTGACGTGCAGGGGGTGCTTTAAGACGCGACGGAGGATCTTGGTGAGCTCGTCCTGCACCGTGCGCAGCGGCGCGGGCTGAGATTGCCAGCCGTGAAAGGCCGAGCCGTCGTAGGCGATGAATAGCGCGAGGGTTCGCATCGCAACTGGGGCGGAGCGGGCCGAGACAGACGAGAGCCGCGCCGAGGCCGGCGCGGCCCACACCGCATTTCAGAACGAGAAGGCGGGCGCGACCCGCCCTACCGCTAGTCTTCG
Source organism: Phycisphaerae bacterium (assembly GCA_022842805.1). Lineage (GTDB taxonomy): Bacteria > Planctomycetota > Phycisphaerae > UBA1845 > Fen-1342 > JALHOX01. The sequence goes on from JALHOX010000086.1 coordinate 2,916, forward strand.
TCGCTCGGCTTCGACTCGGGCGGCTTTCCGGTGCCGGAGTTCGCGCCGTCGGTGGGCGCGGTGGTGCCGCCGCCGGGCAGTTCCTGAGGCACGACTTCGTCGCTCGTGTAATCGTAGAACTCGCGGTACTGGTTCTTGAAGTAACCGCCGGCGCGAGCCTGCACGCCGTTGAGAATGCAGCCGACCACGCGGCCGCCGACGCGAACGAGCTGATCCCGAGCGCGGCGAAGCTCACCCTTGGAGTTGCTCACGGCGCGGGCCACGACGATGACGGCGTCCACCAGCGTCGCCAGGACCAGCGAATCGGAGAACAGCAGCGAAGGCGGACCGTCGAGGATGATGCGGTCGTAATGAGCGGCCGCGTCGCGCAGGGCCTCGGCCATGTAGCTGCTGCCCAACAGTTCGGCGGGCGTCGGCGGCATCGGGCCGCTGGTGACGACGTCGAGGTTGGGGATCTCCGTCTGACTGATCACGTCCGCGAGCCGCTTTTGCCCGATCAGGACATTGCTCAGGCCGTCGGACTTGGTGTTGCGGAAAGCGGCGCGAAGCGCGGGGCGACGGAAGTTGCAGTCGATCAGCAGCACGCGCTGGCTGGTCTGGGCGAAGGTGACGGCCAGGTTAATGGCGCAGGCCGTTGTGCCGTCGCCGGGGCCGGAACTGGTGATCAATACGACGCGCTGGCTCTCGCTCGGTCCGCTCAGCATGAGCTGCGCCCGCACCTGGCGGAACGACTCGGCCACGAGCGACTGCGGCGCGGCCCGCGTGGCCTGCTCGATGTCCTCGATGTCGGCCTGCTCGTCGTCGATCAGCGGAATCGTGCCCAAGACGGGGAACTGACCGCGGCTCATGAGAACGATGTCGCGCGGGGTGCGGACAGCCTGATCGCTCAGCTCACGCAGGAAAGCCAGGCCGAAGGCGGCCAGACCGGAGAACAGCAATCCGCCGCCCAGGAAGAGCAGGAAATTCGGACGGCTGGGCCAGACGGCGGGACGCGGGTTTTGCCACACGGCCAAAGCACGACGTCGCGGGGCGGCGTCGGCCATCGTGCGGGCGTCGTTGACCATCTTTTCGATTTCGCCCAACTGCTCCTGAAGCTGCTCGTGCTCCGTCAGCAAGCTGCGATAAACAACCATGTTGTTATCGATGTCCTGCTGCTTCGACTGCGCCTCGTCGAGCCGCTCCTGATACTGCGTAATGATCGCAGTGACTTCTTCAAGCTGCGTCACGAGCTGGTCGGACTTGCGCTGCCGCAGGCTCTGGATCAGCTCCTCGCGCTTGGCGACTTCCTTCTGGAAGTATTCGTCGCGCTGGGCTTGCAGGGTCTGAATCTCGCGGTGGTTGGGCCCGACGCGACCGGAGCGCGTCAACGCCTCGATCTGGATTTCGAGCAGCTCGACCTGCTGGCGATTGAATCGCAGCTGCGGGTCGGACTCGATGATCAGGATGTCGTCGCCGCTGAGCGGGAGAAGGTCCGGGTTCTTGATGGCCTTGAGCTGGTCATAGTTGACCTCGAGCATGCGCTTCTGGCCATACAACACGTTCAGCTCGGTGGCCAGAACGCGGACCTGCTCGATGGTCGCGCCGCCGGCCTGCGGCACCGAGGGCACTTTGTACCGCGCGACGAACTTCTCGATGTCCTTCTGCTTGTTGTTCGCCTCGGTCTTGATCGTGTCGCGGCGGCGCTGCAATTCGTCAAGGCGAATCTGCTTGCCGCTGGTGTCTTCCGAGGCGTAGCGCTTCACGTACTCATCGACGATCGCCTTCACGACTTTGACGGCGTCGTCTTTGTTGCGCAGGTCGATGGAGACGCGGATCAGGCGCGAATCGGGAATCACGCCGACAGACAAAAGATCCTTCAGATCTTCGAGGCACTCATCGAAGCTCTTGTAGTACTGGTAGAAGGCCGTCTGCTTGATTTCATCCAGACGCAGGACGTTTTCGAAGACGCTGGGCTGGCGGATCTTTTGGGCCTCGGTCTCGAGCAGCATCTGCATGCGATCGGGATCGAGCTGTTCATTGACGACGCGGCCCGGATCGTCGGGCGACTGCAGTTCGAGCAGCGCCTGCGCCGGGTAGGCCGGATAGAACCGGAAGGTGATGAAGGTGGCGAGGATGACCAGCAGGTAGAGCAGCACGAAGGTGAGGACGATGGTCCACTTGCGCTGCTTCACGATCCGCCAGAAATCGCCGGCGTTCATGGTCGGCGCGTCGTCGCCGATCGATACCTGTGGCGGCGTGTACGGCGCAGGCGGCATCGGCTCGCCGTAAGGCAACATGCTGGGCATCGTCGATGAGGAAGCCATCACTCACTCCTTCGCACAGGCGGACGAAAACGTTTGCAGTGCGCCGCGCGGCAGCCTATTGCAGGCGCTGCAGGCCCTCGGCCGCTTTTTGGAGACTTTCCTTGTCTTCCGATCGTTGCGCGACCTTCTGCAGCGCCTCATAGTAGCGACGCGCCTCGGGTACGCGGTTGGTCTTCTCCAGCACCAGCGCCAGATGTTCCAGCGCGGGAGCATAATCGGCGTTGATCGAAAGCGCCTCACGCAGCCGACCCTCGGCCTCTTCGTAGCTCCCGTTCAGGTACAGGATGTAGGCGTGCGTATCGATCAGGGCCAGAGGCGTGCGCGTCTTGGCGATGTTCACCGCCTGCTGCACATACTTCAATGCCGCCTGCGGCTGATTCAGCTTGGTGGCCATCAGGTACGCCAGGTTGTTCAGGGCCGAAACCTCTTCCGGGGCCTGCGCCAGGATCGCTTCGTAAGCCTTGACGGCCTCCTCGGCGCGACCGAGCTGATCCAATACTTGAGCGCGCATCACCATGGCGTCGCTGCACTCGACGATCTTCGGATCCTTCAGCCCGACGCCCGCGTCCAGCAGCGGCAGAGCCTTTTCCAGCTGCTTCACCTTCACCAGGCCCTGGGCCTGGATGTTGCGCACGCGCGCCTGCTCGACCGGATCGCTGATGTCCTTCAGGGCCGATTCCCAATAGCCCACCAGCTTGTCCATGGGCAGGTTCTTGTCCATGTCCGTCACCAGACGGAACAGCGGAACCCCGCCGCGATGGACGGCGTCCAGCATCGCCTCCGAACGCAGCCGAGCCGCGGTGGCGGCATCGCCCATAGCCTCATACGTCTCCGCGGCGGACCAGTGCACAATCGGGAAGGCGTCCTTGATGGCGCGGTTCTCGTAGATGTACTTGGCGTCGGCCCGACGATCGGGGATCTGCGTCAGGGCCCGCATGCGCTGGCAGAATGCCAGCGAATAGAGGTCGAGATTGAAACGCTCGCTCAGCTCCATCGCGATGCGGAACCGCTCGGCGGCGGGCGAGTGCTGTTTGCGATCGGCCAGCAGCAGACCATATTGATAGGGCCAGTAGGCGGTCTGCGGAAACTTCGCGCAATAGTCGGCACAAATCGACTCGGCCTTTTCGCCCTGCTTGGTGCGCCGCATGAGCGAGAGCAGCCGGTCGGCCGTGTTCTGCCGCGCGGCCTCGTCTTCGGGCGTCTGGCCGAACTGCTCGATCATGTCGCGCAGTTCAAGCTCGGCCTGAGAATACTGCTCGGTTATCTCGTAGAGCGAGACGAGCTTGGAGCGGGTGGGGATGTTGTGCTCGACCGACACCTCGTCGTCCGGCTTCTCGACGCAGCGCTGCTTCACCCAGCGGAAATCGTCGCGGGCGGCCTCGTAGCGCCGCAACCGCATCAGCAGGTCGCCGCGGGTGAAACGCACCACCATGTTTTCGGGCTGCACGAGCGTGACCGCCGTGAGGTCCTCGATCGCCTTGTCCAGATTGCCGGCCTGCAGCCAGGTCTCGGCCCGCAGCATCTGGGCGGTGGTGTCGGTTCGGTTTTCCGCCAGCATCTCGTCAAGGATCTTGCGCCCGTCGGCGGTCTTGCGCTGCGCCAGCATGGCCCGCACGACGTTGAGTCGCGCTTCGCGCAGGAAGGGCTTTTCCTCGGGGACGTTCGGCTTCAGCAGCCCAACGACCGATTCGGACACTTCCTGTGCCAGCGGAAAACGGCTGACCCGCATGCCGAATGCGCCTTCCTTGAGGCCCAATCGGATGAGGCCGATGCGCTGCGTCTCGGGGTCGGTCAGCAGATCCTTGATCATCTGCCTCGCCGTGCTGTAGGCCGACTCCGCCTCGCTGGCGAGCTTCGCCGCGGTCGCCGAATCGGTCCCGCGCGCGGCGTCTTCATAGAAGTCGGCCAGGCCGACCTGCGCGATGATCTTCTTGGAGACGTCCGACTGCCCGTCGCGCATTTTTTCATGAACGGCGCGGCCTTCGGCGATCTGCTTGCTCTCGGCGAAGAACTTGCTCGCCGCCGAGACTGCTTTTTCGTTGGTCGGGGCGAGTTCCAGCGCCCGCTGGAACTTCTGCGTCGCCAGCCCCTGCGTCCGCTCCACCTCCGGCTTGGCCCCCGCGCTCAGCGCGACTTTTCGCAGTTTCGCGAACAACTCACCCAAACGCACCAGGTTGTCCACGTCGTCGGGCTTTTCCTTCTCGATCGCCAGACGGCGGTTGATGCCCTTGGTCGGGTCTTTCTCTTCATCCAGGAAATTCTGCTCATCCTTGAGCGTCGGGTCGTTGGGGTTGATCTTCAGGGCCGCTTCGAGATGGACCCGTGCGCCTTCGTTGTCGCCGTCGTTGCGCTTCAGGCGATAGAGAATCTTGCGAACGTCCAGATCGCGCGGGTTCACCTGCACGGCCTCTTCGAGCAGCTTCATGCCGCGCTCGGTTTGTCCGCTACCCAGGTAGGCCTGCGCCAGCCGCGTGCGAATCAGCGAGTTAGCGGGCAGCTTGCGGTCGGCGTCTTCCAGCTCGCGCACCGCGACCGCCATGTCGCCCTTGGCCAAGGCCAGCGTGCCGCGATAGGACGCGCCGCCGGCGCGATCCGTGTTGGCGGCCGCCAGCTTGGCGACGTAGGTCTCGGCCCGCGTCCAGTCAGACTCTTTCAGCGCCAACCCGAACTGGAACGTCAGCACCTGCGCGTCGTCGGGACGCAGCTTCTCGGCTTCCTCCAGGTAGCGCTTCGCTTCGGTCCACTGATCGCGGGTCTGGTAGAAGTTGTAGTACTCCACCGCGCGGGTGAAGGGATCCTCGATCGCGGCGATCAGCGGCAGCAGCTTTTCGCCGCGGCGCGTCTCGTCCGGCTCGGTGAAGAGAATCTCCCACGCCGACACGAGCCGTTTCACGCTCGGGTCGGTGATCTTGGGGCGATGTTCCGCGAGGAACGCGATGGCCGCTTCCGACTGCTTCGCGCGGTTGTACGCGGTCATCAACTCGGCCAGCGCGGGAACGTTGCCGGGGGCCAGCGCGACCGCCTGCTTGAATTTCTCGATCGCCAGCGGATAGTTCTCGCCCGACAGGGCCACGCGGCCCTGATCGCGCAGGACTTCCACGTTGCTGCCGCCGGTGGCCTGCGCAACTTCTTCCAGAATGCGCTGCGCCTCTTCCGTTCGGCCCAGCTTGCGGTAGCCCTCGGCGATGACGCGATTGATATCCGCCACGCGCGGGCTCTGGAGATACAGCGGACGAGCCTGCAGCAGCATGTCGACCGCTTCCTGGCTGCGGTCGAGCTGGTTCAACAGCTCGGCCCGATTCAGCACCAGCACCAGCGC
>JALHOX010000086.1:8547-12438 GCA_022842805.1 Phycisphaerae bacterium
GCATCTTCAGATCGTCGGTGTACTGCTTGATCGCGAGGTCGGTGTACTTGAGCGATTCGCCGGGCTGGCCCAGCTCGCGGAAGAGCAGCGCCAGACACTCCGTGGGAATCTGCCCGAAGTAAGCCAGAAACTGCCCCTGCTCGCCGGCGAGTTTGGCCTTTTCGTAGGCCTTCACCGACTCTTCCCAGTTACGCTGCGAGATCTCGTAGCGACCGCGCATGAACTGAACCAGCGGGCTGTCGACAAAGCGCTTTTCCGCTTCCTCCAGGAACAACCGCATCCAATCGGAGCGCGGCTTTTCGCTCTCGCGGTCCCCTTCCTTGGCGGGGTAGCGCTGCGCCAGCGAATAGGCGTCGACCAGCATCATCAGCCGGCGACGACGGAATGTGTCGATCGCGGCGCGGGCGTTCTGGATCGTGAGCGTGTCGAAGAATCCGCTCTTATAGATGTTGAGGGCCTTCTCGTACTGCTCCTTGCCGGCCTCGCCCGCCGGCGCGTCCATCGCCGTCAAGGTCGCCAGAATCGAGTAGGCGTCGAGCGCCGCCGGCTCCAGCTCCAGCGCTTGCTGCGCGGCCAGGCGACCCTTTTCCTTCAGCGATTCGCGCTCGGCGGCCTTCTCCGGGCCGGTTGCGCCCTGGGCCTGCTCCAGCAGCAGCCGCGCCTTGGTCATGTAGAGGTCGGGGCTCTTGGGCCGCTTGGCCAGCGACGCGTCCACCACGCGCTGCGCGTCGTCAAAGCGCTTCAGCGCCTGGAGCTCCGCCGCGTAGACCTCGACGAAGAACTCGGCGTCCGGGTTGGCTTGCACCACAGGCTCGCAGGCTTCGTAGAGCTTTTGACGGAACTGGCTGGCCAACTCCGTGACACGCTCGGGCGGCTCGTTAAGCCACGACTGCCGCGCCAGGCGCGACTGAATGGCCAGATCCGTATACGCGACGCGCGGGGCGTTGGGGTTCGTTGCGCGGGCCTTCTTGATCAGTTCCGCCGCCTTGCTCTCGTACAGCGGGTCGGTGGCGCGGGCCGCGTCGAGCCCCAGGGCGTAGGTCGCCATCGCGTCGGGGTTTTCCGGCTCCAGCGCGACATACTTTTCCCCGAACTCCACCCACAGGTTGCGATCAAAAATGTTGTATCGTCGCAACTCCCACAGCTGATTCGTGAATTTTTCGATCACGTTGATGCGCTGCGGCGCGACGGCGTTCGCACGGCGCAGCAGGGCGAGGGAGTCGAACAACATGCCGCCCGCGTAGAGCGTGTCGGCGGCTTCAACCAGATACTTGACGTCGTTCTTGGCCTTGCCCTCGGGGTCCTTGCTCTGGGCGAAGGCGCGGAGGAACAGCTCGCGGGCGCGCTGATACTCGCCCTTGTCCACCAGCTCGCGGGCGGCCTTGGCCCAGACCTCGGGGTCTTGTCGGGTCAGCGACTGCGCCAGCAGAAAGACGACGATACCGCTGAGAAAAATCCCGCCGATCGTCAGCAGGAGAATCAGATTCTTGTTGAGGACCTTCTTCTTTTGTTTGGCCGCCATGGCGCACTATCCTTGCGAAGCCGGCGCGGGGCCGGCAAGTTTGTCGCGGTTTTCCCACTGCAGGTGTTCAGCGAACAGCACCGGCAGCAGCCGCTCGAGCAGCGGCTCGGCCGCCCGAAGCGAGTCCTCGGCCGAAGCGCTCGACCGCGAGGTCTCGTCAGTGAACTTCAACTCAACCTTCATGTAATACGAATACTTCTCGTTCAGCTTGCCCAGCTGCACCCGCACCTCGCGCCGCGTGGTGCAATACGTGCCGTTGGAATGGAAGAAATAGAGGATCGCGACTTCGCTGTCGCGGCTGCCGTCCACCGCCACCTGGCCGCCCGGCGCGTGAAAACGCGCCACACGCACGTCGAACTTGTCGTTCGCCGCGCCGACCCCCGGCACCTTCACCGGCAGATCATCCGGCTGCTGGATCATCTCATAGCCGCCCGCGGACATGCACTCTTCCGGCACGTGCGGCACCAGCTCGTGACCGCCGGTGTGGTAGGTGACCACGACCTCCGCCAGTCGCGTCTTGTCGCTGGCGGATTTCTCCCGATCGACCAGCCGCCAATTCAGAAACTCGTGCGTCCCCAGCGTGGCGAACATCTCCTCGCTGGGCGGAGGCGGCTGCTGTCCAAAAAGCTCGTATCGCGGCCGCAGCGCCGCCGCATCCGCCAGGTGCAGCGGCTTTTTCAGCGGCACGGGCAGCTTCTTCACGTTCAGGTCAAAGGCCCGCATCGCGATCTGCGCCGCCGCCGCCCCCGCGACCAGCAAACCCACACAGGCGACGAATCGGGCGCTCATGCCGCGCCGTCGCGGCAATTCCACTTTGCCGCGCGCCGCGACTCGCGGCGCGGACGAAGCCGATGGTGGCGCCATCGCCGAACTCATGCGCCGCCCCCTGCCGCTGCCGACGCTTCCCCGTCCTCGTCCGCCTCAACCACCAGATTGCTCAGAATCCAGCCCAGACCGCTAAAGATGCCAAAGGCCAGCAGCAAAACCGCCAAGCCCAGGCCCATGTGATAGGTGCCCTCGGCATACTTGGGGTGGACGAAGATGTGCAGGAAGCAGGTGATGACCACGCGCACGATATTGCAGAATGTCGCGATCGGAATGCACGCCAAAATCAGAATCAGCCGCTGCCACCAGGTGCGGTCGGTGATATACGCGACCGCCACGCCCAAGGCGCACAGCGTGATCGTGCTGCGCATCCCGCTGCACGCATCGGCCACGCCGATCGTGCCGATCTTGCCCAGATAGTTGTACTCCACCATCGAACCGACCCGCTCGACCTGCAGGCTCGGAACCGCCGACAGCACCGCCGTCGCCGCCTTCGCCGCAATTCGCCGCAGCGGATCGGTCAGGATGTAGTAGATGCCCTTCGGAATCGGAATGGCGAACAGCAGATACGCCAGCGGCACCCAGCCATACTTCAGCGACCTGACGCCGCACAGCAGAATCACGATCGAACCCAGCGCCAGCAGCATCACGTACGGCCGAAAATTGCCGAACGACAAACCGACCGGCGTCAGGAAAAACGCGTACCCCACCAGCGAAAACAACAGCAGCGGCAGCCCCAGCCACGCGCCGACCACGGGCGTATTGCGGATCTGGTCCCAACGTTGGGAGACGAGATAGGCGCTGAAGAACGGAATGATGACGCCATGCGACCAGTCCGGGTCGCTGATCCACGTCTGAAAAAGCGAGCTCAGCGTGACCCAAAAGAACGCCACGAATCCGGCCGCCACAACAGTCGCCTTGAACTGCGACTCGCGGTCGAACGCGATTCGCCAGGGAGGCGTTAGCGGCATCGATGCGTGCATTGGATCCTGTTTGCTAAACCACACCAGGCCGGCGCCCCGCGCCGGCGTCATCACACATTTCGCTCCCGCCGGGCGGGAATGCTCCGTCGCCCAAGCCGCTCGCCGCTAGAACGGCAAACCGCGACGCAGGGCGTCCTGCTCCGCGACCGACTGCGGGTTGTTTCGGCCAAAGTAAGAGTCCTTGTCGGCGAAGTTCCGGTCATACACAAACCCGAACCCGTAGGTGAAGCGGAACGAGTTTCGCAGCACAAACAGGAACGGCGCGATCACATGCGTGCCCGCGTTGAAAATATCGTCCGGCCGCAGCAGCACATCGGGTGCCCGGCCTCCAAAGATCGCATCCACGTCCACCGGAATCGTCAACTGCTTATCGGTGCCCTGCTCGCGGCGGATGATTTCACACCGCTGCGGCCAGGCCAACTGCGAGAAGCCGCCCGCCAAGGCCAACGCCTGCTTGATCGTGATCTCGCGCCCACCCAGCGCAAAGACGCCCGGTCGATTGACCTCGCCCATCATGTAAAAGACGCCGTTATCCACCGGCACCTGAATGATGTCGCGGTC
>JALHOX010000087.1 GCA_022842805.1 Phycisphaerae bacterium
TGCTGGAAGTGGTGGACGAGAACGATCCGGATGAGATCGGCACGGATGAGGAGTACTTGATCACCGTGACCAACCAGGGCTCGGCGCCGGCGACGAACATTCGCATCATCTGCGAGGTGCAGCCCGAGGCCGACTACCTGAGCTCGCGCGGCGAGGGTGGCATGCAGGCCGCCGTTTCGGGCAAGACGGTGACCTTTGCACCGCTGCCGAGCCTGGCGCCGAAGGCGCAGGCGCGGTTCTATGTGGTCGTGAAGGGCACGCGCGAAGGCGACACGCGCTTCAAGGTGACGCTCTTCACGAACGAAACCGGCGAGCGTCCGATCGAAGAGACGGAGGCGACGCGCTTCTACTAAGCCGCGCGGCGAGTTTCGGCTGATCGCAGTGTCAGGCGACAGGTGTCAGGTGTCAGGCGCGCGCTCTGGAGGCGCGGCCTGATTCCCGGCGCATGTCGCCTGACCCGTTTTATTTTTGAAGGAGCGATGCGACGACGTCCGGCGTGATGTCGCGCATGTGCGTGGCGACGTGGTCGACGCCGGCGGCGCGGAGCGTTTCGGCCGGGTGGGTGCCGACGAAGCCGATGACGGGCATGCCGGCGGCCTTCGCCGCGGCGACGCCGACGGGGGCGTCTTCGATCACGACGCAGCGGCTCGGCTCGATGCGCAGGCGTTCGGCGGCCAGCAGGAAGACGTCGGGCGCGGGCTTGCCGTGGCGGACGTCCTCGCCGGTGGCGATGGCGGCGAAGAAGCCCTCCATGCCGGTTTCGCGGAGGACGAGGTCGACGTTGGCGCGTGGGCCGGAGGTGCCGACGGCGAGCGAATAGCCGGCCTGCTGCAAGTGCCAGAGCGTCTCGCGCACGCCGACGGTGAGCGGGACGAGGCCGGTGATGAGTTCGCGGTAGAGTTCTTCCTTGCGGTCGTCCATGGCGCGGACGTCGGCGTCGGGGATGGATTCGCCCCAGAGTGTGCGGATGATCTCGCGGCTGGATTTGCCGAAGGTGGCGGCGAATTGCTCGCTGGTGATGCTGAGGCCGCGCGACTTTGCCAGCATTTTCCAACTGGCGTCGTGGGCTCGGCCCGACGCGACCAGCACGCCGTCCATGTCGAAGATTACGCCATCGGCCATCGCTTTCGCTTCCTCTCCAAAAGGGGGCTGGAATTGTAGTGGCGAGGCCGGATCGGGCGGGGACAATGCGTTGCGTCAGGCGAACCCGGCCTGCCGACGTTCGGCCCGCGCGCGGACTACACTTGAGGTTGCTTCTCTGCGGCGCCGTCGATGCGTCTTCGGCGGCGAACTTCATCTGAGAACGAGGTATCGAATGAACGGATCGCGTGGTGTTGGTTTGCTGGGGCTGATGGCGGGGCTGGCGGCATTGGGCGGTTGCATGACCGCGGATCCCAACTTGCCGCCGCTCTCCACGGTGGCATCGGTCGATCTGCAGCGCTATGCGGGGAAGTGGTACGAGATTGCCAGCTATCCGGTTTCGTTTCAGGAGGGTTGCACGGGCACGACCGCGGAATACACGCTGCGCGACGATGGGCGCGTGACGGTCTTTAACCGCTGCTTTCAGGATTCGCTGAGCGGGCCGGCGAACGAGATTCGCGGGAGCGCTCGCGTGCCCAACCCGGACGAATCGGCCAAGCTCAAGGTGTCGTTTTTCTGGCCGTTTGAGGGCGACTACTGGGTGATCGACCTGGACGAGGCGAATTACAGCTGGGCGGTGGTGGGTGTGCCTTCGCGACAGATGCTGTGGATCCTGAGCCGTACGCCGCAGCTCGACGATGCGATTTACAACGACATTTTGACGCGGTTGCCGGGACAGGGCTATGACGTGAGCAAGCTGCGACGGACGGAGCAGCCGCAGCAGTAATGCTGTGAGGTGCGCGTGCGGAGTGTCGAGTTGAAGGCAACGAAGCGGAGGTCGGCAAAAATGGCGGGAGAACCAGTTTTGATCTCGACACTCTGCAGTCGAAACTCGACACTGCCGCTCTGATGAGGTCCGCCAAGTACATCTGGCGTTTGCTGTACGACACCTGGAACGGGTTTTCGCACGACAACGGATTGCGGCTGGCGGCGTCGCTGGCGTATTACGCGATCCTGTCGCTGGGCCCGATGATGGTGTTGCTGCTGGCGATCATCGGCAGCGTCTGGGATGTGAAGTCGGCCCAGACGGAGCTTTCGGAAGAGGTTGAGCATTTCATCGGCGGGCCGGCGGCCCAGGCCATGATCGGCGTGATCAATCAGGCCAATCTGCCGACGCTTTCGGGGCGGACGGCGTTGCTGAGCGCTGTGGTGCTGCTTTTCTCCGGCACGGCGGTCTTCGCCCAGCTTCAAGAGTCGATGAACACGATTTTCAACGTGCCCAAGCGGCAGCGGCTGCCGTTTCTGTCGGTGGTCCGGCAGCGGCTGATTTCGCTGGGGATGCTTATGGGGCTGGCGTTGCTGACGCTGCTGCTCGTCATCACCAGTTCGGTGGTCGAGTTCATCATGCAGACCGTGGCGCAGGTCCATCCGATCTTCAAGCTATTGCAGTTCGCCGTCGACTGGACGATCGCGCTGATGGTTTTCGTGGGCTTGTTTGCGGCGATATTCAAGCTGTTGCCGGAGGTTGCGCCGCCGTGGCGTGATATTCGCATCGGCGCGCTGGTGACCGGGTTGATGTTCGCGATCGGGCGTGAGTTGATTTCGGAGACGCTCTCGCGCTCGAAGCCCAGCTCGGCCTACGGGGCGGCGGGCTCGATCATCGTGATTTTGCTGTGGGTTTATTATTCCTCGGCGATTTTGTTCTTCGGGGCCGAGTTTACGCAGGCGCTGGCCCGAGCGCGCGAACGCGCGGCGCAGGAGGAGCTGGCCTCGGCCGGGGTCGATAGCGATGGCGGGGGCGTGCCGGCTGCGGCGGATGTGATCGCTTCGCCCAGAGCCGGCGGCAATGGAAGCGTTGTGGCAGCGCCGGCGAACAGCGGGGCTGCCGCCGGAGCGAGTGGAGCGGGGGCAGGATCGGTGTAATCGGGGCGACTTGGCTCTCGTGGAACAGCAACCGGCCCAGGCCAGCCCGCTGACGCGCGAAATTTTGGCGCGGAAGATCGTTCATGTCGTCGTGGGGTGCGCACTGGGCGCTTTGGCGTTCGCGCCGCGAAGGGTCGGCGTGCCGCTGATTTTGGTGCTGGCGGCTTACAAGCTCGTGGCCGAGTTTGTGCGGCTGCGGCGGGCGGAGCATCGGGGCGATCCGTTTCTGGGGGGCGGGGCGATGTTTCGCGAGCATGAGCGGCGCGTCGCGAGCGGCGCGTTTTTTCTGGTCGTCGGCGTCGCGATCGTGATCGTGAGCTTCCCGGCTCGAATTGCGGCGCTGGGGATTCTGGTGATGGCGCTGGCGGACCCCGCGGCCGAGATCGTCGGGCGCGGGCTGCCGATTGTGCGAATTCGGGGGAAGAGCCTGGGCGGGTCGGCCTCGTTCTTTGCCGTTGGCGTCGCGATTGTCGCGGCTCTCGGTTATCCGGTCGATTTCCGTGGCGTGCTGGTCATATTGGCGGGCACCGTCGCCGAGGCGCTTTCGGGCCTTTGGGGGCGGGTGCGGATCGACGATAATCTCGTCATACCGCTGGCGACGGCGGCGACGGCGCAGGCGCTGTCGCTCTGAATCCAATCCACGAACCTCGAACGATCGGCAGGCGCAGCATGGCTCATTTCGAAGTGCACTACTACCGACCCGCCGGCGGGCCGCTCGGCCCCGATGAGATGGAGCTCTTCGCCCGCACGGTCGGCGATTACAAGATGACGTATGACCCGGCCGACGGGATCGCGCGATATCTGCACCCCGATACGGGCATTTCCTTCGAGTTTGCGCAGATTGCGCCTGACGCTGTGCCGCCGGAGTTTCGCGCCGCCGGCTCGCCGGGCCATGCGGGTGTGGTCTGTCGCGTGCCGCTGAATCGCGCGTCGATCATCGGCGCCGAGGCGGTGCCGATCATGCTGATTCTGGGGCAGCGCTTTCGGCTGCTGATCAAGCATGCCGGCGCCTCGAACAAGCCGCCGGCGGTGGGTGAGCAAAACGCGCTGATGGAAGCCTGGCTCGACGCGAACGCGGCCGCCAAGGAGGCCGCGGAAAAGGCCGGGGGCGAGACGCGTTACGCATGGGCGCACGAAGACCTCGCGGTCTGGTACCGCTATCAGCTGATGCGGGTGACGCTTGAGAAGAAGATGACCGACTCGGGCTACAGCGTGGCTGTGCCGCGCATGCGATTGGTGCGCGACACCAAGGCCGAGAACGCGATTCGCACCATGATCGAGTGGCCCGAATATCAGCCGACGATTTTTCCGCCGGTGAATCTGCTGCGCATGCGGCGCGAGAAGAAGACGATGCTGGGTCTGAAGAAGACCGAGATCATCGGCTGGACGGCGCTTGATGATGTTCGCCGGGCGATCGCCAACCTGGTCCACAAAATTGGGACTGACGGCGGCGATGTGTATCTCTTGGGCGAAAATCAGGCCAAGCAGGCGCCAGAGCGGGTGGATCAGGTGCCGCTGAACATCGACATCGATCGCTTCGCCGCGGTGCGGATCGACGAGATCATCGATGTCTGATGGGCGCAGCAGAGGCGAGGCCGCCGCCGGCGCGGTAACCCGCGGTGCGTCGCAGAACGGGTGGGGCGTGCTGCTTGGCCCGTGGGCGGCGATGGCGCTGGGCCTGCTGGTGTTCGCCAACTCGCTCGGCAACGGCTTTGCGTATGACGACACGGCGATCATCGGCAAGAACGCCCGCATTCGAAATCTGGCCGACTGGCGCGGGCTGATGCTGACCGACTGGTGGGCGCCGCAGACGCCGGAGCAGACGATCGAGCTGCGGCAGCGCGACCGGCTGTATCGCCCGCTGACGCTCGTCTCGTTCGCCGTGAATTACCGGATTCATCAACTTTCGCCGCTGGGCTATCACGTCGGCAATGTGCTGCTGCATGTGGCGGCGTGCGGGCTCGTGTGGCTGTTTGTGCAGCGGTTGATCGGTGATCGCGTGGTCGCCGGGCTTACGGCGCTGCTCTTTGCTGTGCACCCCGTGCATGTCGAGGCGGTGGCGAATGTCGTCGGCAGGGCGGAGGTGCTCTCCACGGTATTTCTTCTGCTGGGGTTCATCGCGCTCTTGCCGAGCGGCGCGCTAGCATGGGTTCGCTCTTTGCGATGGGGTCTGTGTCTGCCGGCCTTTTTCGCGGCCGTGATGGCCAAGGAAACAGCGATTTCCTATCTGCCGATCGCGCTCGTGATCCTGGCATACTCGCAGATGCGCCATCACGGCCGGCTGCGTTGGCCGCAGCTCACGCAGGCGGCTGTGCTGCTCGCGCTCCCGCTCGCAATCTATTTCCCTCTGCGAATTTACGCCCTCGGCGGCCACCTGATCCGCGACGCCAGCCCGTCGGAGCTGCTCAACCCGCTGATTGCCGCCGACGGCGTCAATCGTTTGCTGCTGCCCTTTGAGGTGCTGGGCCACTATGTTCGGCTGCTCTTTGCGCCGAGCGTGCTGAGCTGTCATTACGGCATGCGCGTGATCGACGCGGATCGCGGGGCGGGGCCTTTGGCGCTGGTCGGGGCGGGTGCGATTGTGCTGCTGTTCCTGGCGGCGTGGCAAGCGCGCGAGCGAGAGCTCCAGCGACGCACGATCGGCTTCGTCGCGGTCTTCGCGTTGCTGAGTTACGGCCTGATCTCCAACAGCGTGCTGCTGATCGGCGTGGCCGTGGCAGAGCGGCTGTTCTACTGGCCGTCGGTTCCGTTTCTGCTGTTGGTGGTGCTGGTTGCGCGTGCGATCTGGCTGCGTCAGGCGCGAACGGGCGGGGCGTTTGAGAAGAGCGCCCGGCTATTGCAGGTCGGCGGCGCTGCGGTGCTGCTGGCGCTAGCGATGCGGACCGTCGTGCGCAATCCCGACTGGTACGACAGTGCGTCGCTCTTTCTCGCGGATAGCGCGACCTTTCCGCAATGCGTCGATCTGCAGATCGGCGCGGCGCGCGAGTGGCTGCGGCCGGTGGGATCGCTCCCGCCCGAGGAAGCCGCCGTTCGCATCCGAGCGGCGATGGAGGCGACCGAGCGGGCGCTGAAGGGCAAGCCCGACTCCGCCGACGCGATGGAGGTGCGGGCCCGGGCGCTGGCGATCATCGGTCGCGTGGACGAAGCCCGGCGGCTGCTCGACACAGCCATGACGATCGACGCGGGCAATTTGGGAATTCGCAAGCTGGTCGAGGAGTTCGCCGCCAACGCGCAGGCGGAGGCGCTGCGCGAGGTGGATCAACAACTGGCGACGCGGCCGAGCGATTCGGCTCTGCTCGCCGAGCGCGGGCGGCGACTGCTGATGGCGGGGCGCTTTGTCGATGCCGCACCGCTGCTGCGCGACCTCGCGCAGCAGCATGCCGCGGATGTGGAGATTCAGCGACTCTATGGCGATGCGTTGCTGGCTTCGCGCGAGCTCGAAGCGGCGACGGAGCAGTATGGGCGTGTGCTGCGCCTCGCGCCTGAGGATTGGCAGACGCACATCAACCTTAGCTCGCTCCGCGCGCAGTCCGACGACCCGCGCGGGGCATTGCGGCACGCGGAGGCCGCCTATGCCGCACGGCCCACGGAGCTGCAGTCGTTACAGAATCTGGCCGAGGCGCTGGCGCGGAACGAACGGTATGAGGAGGCGCTACGCTGGTTCGACACGATCGAACGAGGGCTGGCGCCCGATGCGCCGCTGCGGCCGGTGATCGCCGAGCGGATTCGGGTGGTGAAGAAGCTAGCTGATTCGTCGAAGTGAGCCGTCGGTCGCAGCGCGGAAGATGATGGCGACAACGGCGGAGAGGGGCGGGGGCTCATTGGATATCGAGATTCGTTAACGGCAAATCTCAAGCTCGGGGGGAGCGACGCCCGCCGGCCCATGCGCCAAACAGGCGGATGAAACCGGCCCCACGAAAATCTGTCAGAACGGTCGTCGACCGCGCCTAACGCTGTGCGGAAGGCGAGGGTGTCGACCGATGGGGCGACCGGAGCGCCGAACGTATCTCATTTGCGGAGAACGAGTTCTGCGGACTTGGAGCGGCAGCGCCCCGCGGCGGGGGGCGGCGGCGATCGGCGTCGTGATCGCGATTCTGGCTGCGACTTCGGCGGCCAATGCTCAGTGCTTTGATGACGGTTGCAGCGGGCAATGGCCCAACACCGGTTCGCAGGAATACGTCCTGGGCGGTTCCGACGTTCTCGGACAGCCCTATTCGGCGGATGACCAGGCCAATGTATGTGTCAACGGTCAGCGCGTGCAGTGCGACACGAACATCTTCGCCGGCAACATCACCTCGGTTCGTTTTCGGGCGAATCCGGGCGACATGCTGAAAGTGACGGCGTTCGACTATTTCGGTGGCTGTCGCAGTCGCGGGGCGTTGTGGCTGCACAGCCCGGACGGTTGCAAGATCAAGATCGCCGACGCGATCGATGATGGGTGCAATCGCTGGCCGGCGCGGACCGTGTTTGACACGGTGACCTATTCGCTGCCCGACTGGAGGACCTTTGACGGCGATGGCGACGGGCGGCGCGATTGCGGACCGCCGGCGCAACTGTCGCTGCGGGTTGAGCGAACGCTGCGGGTTCCTTCGAACTTCGATCCGAACACGACGTTTCGCGATCAGCTTGTTGATGTGCGGCTGGTCGTCACCAACGAAGGCGACGAGGACATCGATGCGGTGGTCGCGGCGGATGTCGAGGGAATTCCCGATGGGGCGTCTGAGGCGCCGGGCCGCAGGCTGATCGAGCCGGTGAGTGGGCCGACGCCGGCGATGGTCGCGGTTCCCGCGGGCGGCACCGGGACGATTTCGTTTGTTTATCGTTGTCGTCAGGGCGGCAAGCTGCGGATTCGCGCCACGGCCTTCGACTTTGCGGAGAGCTCCAACTTCGCGACCGACGAGAGCGACCCGTTCACCATCGCGGCGGTGGAGATCGTGAAGGTTGAGCCGGTGCAGGTGCTCTACGACGTGCCGATGGTGGGGCGCAAGCCGACAAAGCTGAAGCTGACGCTGCGCAATGCGGCGGACTTCGACATCAACGCCCGTCTGCGCTTCACGATTCGCTCGCTCAGTCTGGCGCAGGATGGCGGGCCTTACGTCTATGAGACGCAGGACATCGCCGTGAAGGGTCGGCTGTTTCAGAGCGATCCGCCGCGGGAGACGGTCGTCTTCTGGCCGCCGGATCAGAGCTACATCGACAAGTTTCTGGGCCGGGCGCAGCTCGACAGCGAGGTGATCAACGAGGGGGCGTCGCCGGTGCAGGATGAAGTGATGGAGCAGGAGGTCGACGTGCGCGTGATCAAGCCGCTGAAGATCGGGCTGATTTCGATCATCGGCGACGGGTCGCAGGTGAATGTCGGTCTGTTGCGCAGCATCAAGGCGCAACTTCCCGCGGCGATCGAGCGCGTGCTGCCGTGCGCGAACACCGAAGTGTTGTTGAGCGCCGACAATGTGTATGGCGGGTTGCTCAGCGCGGGCGGGGCGAGTTTGCGGGCGCTCGATCGCATGCGGCGGCTGGGCGGATACGACGCGGTTGCGGGCGTGCTGGGGCCGAATGAGTCGCTGTCGCCGGGCGGGAGCTACAACGTCGCGCCGGGGTCCTATCGGGCGTATTACATGTCGAGCAGTTCGCTCAACCTGAACCAGAGCGCGCACGACATCGGCCATTGCTTCGGGCTGCCGCTGGCGCCGGTGCGCTGCGGCACGTTCACGCTGACCGCGATCGATGAATACTGCCCCGACGGCAATCCGGCTGAGCAGACGGCGGCGCCGGGCTATGACGTGCGGGCGGGCAAGGAAGTTGCCGAGGCGCGGAAGAATGT
Organism: Phycisphaerae bacterium; assembly: GCA_022842805.1. Taxonomy (GTDB): domain Bacteria; phylum Planctomycetota; class Phycisphaerae; order UBA1845; family Fen-1342; genus JALHOX01. The sequence continues at coordinate 8,825 of JALHOX010000087.1, forward strand.
GATGTCGAGCGAGGCGACGTTGGCGAACAACGACGCGTTCTGGATCAATGATCCTTCGTACCAGCACATGCTGTCGCAGCTCGAGGCGTTTGGGCGCGATCCGGAGTGCTTTCTGGTGTCGGGGGTGATCGCGGCGAATGGGACGGTGACGCCCGATCCGTGGTACACGTTCTTTACGCCGGCGCCCGACGAGGCGACATCGGGTGCGACGTGGTTTGTCGATCAGGTGGACGCGGGCGGCGCGGTGCTTTCGTCGTTCGGTCTGAATCTCATTCGCGCCCCGCTGCCCGGCGATCCGAGCCAGGGGCAGGATGAGTTCATTGCGACGATCGCGAAGCGCGCGGGCGTGGCGAAGCTGGTCTTACGCGGGCCGGCGGGCGCGGCACTGGAGCGAACGCTGAACGGCGCGCCGATCGTGAGCCAGATTTCGCCCACCGGAGGCGAGACGCTGAGCAGCGCGACGACCGTGACCGTGAGCTGGACGGCGAGCGACCCCGAGGGCGATGGGCTGACGTTTACGGTCCTCTACTCGTTCGACGACGGCGCGAATTGGACGCCGCTGATTGCGGATACGACGGCAACCTCGGCATTGTGGAACGTGCCCGATGATTCGACGCGCGCGGCGCGGATCCGCGTCATCGCCAGCGACGGGCTGAACACGGGCGAGTATCAGTCGCGCCGCTTCGTCGTCGCTGGCGCGAGCGACGCGGCGCTCACGGCGAGCGCGGGCGCCGATCAGGATGCGTTGGTGAACGCGGTGGTGACGCTCAACGGCGCCGCGAGCCGCGACGCGGGCGATCTGGAAATGCCGATGATTTTCGAGTGGTCGATCGCCGGCGCTCCGAGCGACGCCCCGATTGCGCTTTCCAACACGAACGACCCGCGTCCGACCTTCACGCCGCCGGTGCCGGGCCTTTATCTGTTTGAGCTGGTCGTGCGCATCGGCGACGAGCGCAGCGCGCCCGATACGGTCGCTGTCCGCGTCGCCGAAGCAGGCACGGCGTTGACCAGCGCCCCGCGCAACATCGTGGGCGGCGACGACGGCCCGCTGACGGCGCTGGTGGCGACTGATGAGGACGAGCCTGCGCCGATGGGATGTGGGGCCGCCTGCGGCGCGTCGCCTCTCGGTGCGCTCCTCGCGCTGGCGTTTCTGAAGTGCGGTCGTTCGGGCTTCCTGCGTCGATCGGGTCGTTAACGCGCAGCAAGCAACGCTCGCGGGCGGGGTGCAAACGAGCGGGTGTGCGCGGCGAGTTCGTCACCGCCGCTCACGCTTTCTTCTGTCGGAGAGCGGAGCAGGCGGGTGAAACCCGCCCGACCCGCTCGCGCGTGGCTCACTCTGAGCGGCTGATTTTATTCGCCCAGGAGCAGGGCGACGAAGCCGCCGATGTCGCCGACCGTGACCTGCAAGTCGAGGTTGAGGTCGCCGTTCAGTACGTTGCACGCGGCGAAATGGGCCGAGTATTGCGCCGGATCGGTGACGGCGATCACAAACGGTCCGATGTCGCCGACCGAGACGTTGCCGTCGCAGTTGAGATCGCCGAGGACGATCGCCGGTTCGCAAGCGTCGCCGACGCCGTCGTTGTCGAAGTCCGTCTGGCTCGGGTTGGCGATGGCGATGCAGTTGTCACAGACATTGCCGACGCCGTCGTTGTCGTCGTCGAGTTGATCGGCGTTTGCGATGCTCTGGCAGTTGTCGCAGGCGTCTGCGATGCCGTCGCCGTCAGAGTCGAGCTGGTCGGGGTTCGGGGCGTTGGGGCAGTTGTCGCAATCGTCGCCTCGGCCGTCGCCATCGGCATCGGCCTGGCCGGCGTTTGCGAGCAAGGGGCAATTGTCGCAGGCATCGCCGACGCCATCGCCGTCGCCGTCGAGCTGGTCGACATTGGCGACAGTCGGGCAGTTGTCGCATGCATCACCCAGGCCGTCGCCGTCGGCATCGAGCTGGGTCGGGTTGGCGGTGGTGAGGCAGTTATCGCAGACGTCGCCGCGACCGTCTCCGTCGCCGTCGGCCTGGTCGGGGTTGGCGGTGGTGGGGCAGTTGTCGCAAAGATCGCCGATGCCGTCGCCGTCGGAGTCCATCTGGTCGGCGTTCGCCACGGCGCTGCAGTTGTCGCAGACGTTGCCCACACCGTCGCCATCCGCGTCGGCCTGATCCGCATTCGAAAGGCTGGGGCAGTTGTCGCAGACATCGCCGCGGCCGTCGCTGTCGCTATCCGCCTGATCCGCGTTGGCGGTGAGCGGACAGTTGTCGCATGCGTCGCCGATGCCGTCGCCGTCGGAGTCCATCTGGTCGGCGTTCGCCACGGCGCTGCAGTTGTCGCAGACGTTTCCGACACCGTCGCCGTCCGCATCGGCCTGATCCGCGTTAGCGAGGCTGGGGCAGTTGTCGCAGACATCGCCGCGACCGTCGCTGTCGCCATCGGCCTGGTCTGCGTTGGCGATGGCAACGCAGTTGTCGCAGACATCGCCGAAGCCGTCGCCATCCGCGTCGGCCTGATCGGCGTTGGGAGTGGTCGGGCAGTTGTCGGCGGCGTTGATCACGCCATCGCCGTCGTCATCGGGCAAGGAGAGGGGCAGGACGTAGGCCGCGCCGGCGTTAAGGCCGCGCTGATCGTCGCCCGGAGCGCCGGTGAATGCGACGCGGCCGTCGCTGGCGGCGAAAGCGCCCATGCCCGGCGCGCCGGCGAGATCGATCGGGAACTTAGCGTCTTTGTTTTCCCAGGTGCCGTCGCCGCGGGCGCTGTAGGAATAGACCGCGCCGGCGTCGGTCGCGCCGAGGTCGATCCCCGGTGCGCCGATCACCACCGCGTCGGGTAGCAGGGTGAAGGGTGTGCCGCCGAAGCGGTTCGAAGCGTTGCCGGTGAGCGGGGCGATGATGCCGAATTGCAGCGTCCACACGCCGTTGGAATCGCGTTCGTAAATGATCGCTTCGCCACCGATCGCGACGATGCCGGGCGTGCCGATGACGGCGCGGTCGTTGAAGACTGCGATGGCGGCGCCGAACTCGCGCACCGGGGCGATCCAGGCTTGCGGCGGGTTGACGCGCGGTGCGGCAACCCAGCCCACGCCGGCTTGAAACTCGTAGGGATAAATCGCCCCGACGTTGGTCGCGAAGCTGTCGACGAGCGGTGCGCCGATCAGCACCGTGTTGCCGTGAATCGCGACGCCGGTACCGAATACGTCGTTCGCGGCCCCGCCGCCGATCGCTTCGAGGCGGCCTTCCTGCGACCAGACGCCGCCCATGGCGCTGCGCGAGAAGACGTAGGCGAGGCCCGTGTTCACCGCTGCGCCGTCGGCCTGCGGCGCGCCGACCAGCAGTCGAGCGCCGTCGATGGCGAGCGTGCTGCCGAAGCGGGCGCCGGCTTGCGGATCGGAGGCGAAGAGGGTGGTTTCGTAGGTCCAGACGTTGCTGATGCGGTGAAAGATGAAGACCGCGCCCGCGTCGCTGCCGCCTGCATCGTGCAGCGGAGCGCTGATTGCGAGGATGTCGCCGGAGATCGCCACGGCACTGCCGAATTCATCGCCCGCGGCGACGCCGGCAGGGGTCAGCTTGGCGGTTTCGACCCAAGCCAGCCCATTGCATTCGAAGACGTATGCCGCCCCCGCGTTCG
>JALHOX010000088.1 GCA_022842805.1 Phycisphaerae bacterium
ACGCCCCGGCCAGCTTCACGAGCAGCGACCCCTACAACCTGTTCAGCAACTGGCGCATGTGGATGGAGCAGGGTTGGCTCGATATGGCCATCCCCATGAACTACAAGCGCGAGCACGTTTCCAACGAAGCCACCTGGTATCGCAACTGGGTCAACTCCGCCAACACCTGGAGCTACAACCGACACTTCGTCGCCGGACAAGGCAACTATCTCAACACCATGGCGGGCAGCGTCGCCCAGCTTTCCTACGCGCTCAATAACGGCGCCGACGGCATCTGCACCTTCTCCTACGACGCCACCGCCGATCAGAACACCAACGGCACGCCCGAGGCCGACTGGACCTGGTACACCGCGTACCTGCCGACCAATCTCTTTACGACCACCGCCACCCGGCCCACCATGCCCTGGCGCAACCCCGCCACCGCCACCGAGGGCACGCTCTGGGGCCGCGTCACCGACGCCGCCACCGACGCCCCGATCGACGGCGCCACGGTGCAAGTCGGCGCTTTGCCCGCGGTGAAGACCGACGGCAACGGCTACTACGTCGTCACGCTCATCCCCGCCGGCGCCAGCGGCACGGCCTACAACATCTCCGCCAACGCCAGCGGCTGCCCGACGAGCAACGCCAACAACATCCTTGTCACCCGCGCCGGCCTCACCCGCCGCGACTTCCACGTCTGCCCGACCATCGACTACCCCGGCGACATGGACAGCGACGGCGACGTCGACGGCGCGTATATGAACCTGATCTTCTTCTGCTTCCGCGGCCCCGATTTCTTCTACGCCCCCGGCAACTTCTGCCTCGAAGGCGACGCCGACACCGACACCGATATGGACATGCTCGACCTCGCCGAGGTCCAGCAGTCGTTCGGCAACTAACGCCTTCGCACGCGGGGCGGTTTCGTCCGCCGCCCCGCCGCCCCATGGCCCGCCGCTACGTCCGTCGCACGCTCTCGCGCGCCCATGGAACTCGCTGCCGACGCAAAATCCGTCGGCACGGAACCCAAAGCGCGCTCCCGCGTCAATCATCAAAAGCACTTCGCAACCGCACAAACCGACCGGAGAGCCGCGATGTCAGACGTGAACCGCAGATCTATCCTGAAGTCAGGTGCACTGCTCTTGCTCGCCGGCGCGGGCACTGGCGCCGCGCAATCCATGGTGCAGTCCAAGGAAACCACAATGGCTCATGGCAAACCCGGCGACTTCGACTTTCTCGCCGGCAACTGGAAGATCAAGCACAAACGTCTCAAGACGCCGCAGACCAGCGACTGGGACGAATTCGAGGGCGAGGCGACCTGCTGGACGATCCTCGGCGGCGTCGGAAGCGTCGAAGAGCTGCGCATCCCGGCCCGCAAGTTCTCGGGCATGGGCTTGCGCCTGCTCGACGTCGAAAAGGGCATCTGGAACGACTTCTGGGTCAACGCCAAGAGCGGCGTGCTCACCACCCCCGGTCAGACCGGCGTGTTTGATAACGGCGTCGGAACATTCACCGCCGACGACAAAGATGGCGACAAGCCAATCAAAATCAAAGGTGTCTGGGACCGCATCACGCCCACGAGTTGCCGCTGGTGGCAATCGATCTCGCGCGACGGCGGCGCGACATGGGAAGACAATTGGTACATGGACTGGACGCGGGCCTAAACCGTAACGCGCCTCAGGCCCACTGCGTTCGCCGCCCGGACTCGGGCGGCGAACGCGCAGGCAAAACCCGCCCGCCCCACCGAAATCCCGCTTCGCTTACAGCCGTTCGGTAATGCTCTTGCCCTGCAGGAAAAGCAGCAGATAGTCGCGCCCGCCCGCCTTGCTGTCCGTACCCGACATGTTGAAGCCGCCGAAGGGCTGCACATCCACCAGCGCGCCGGTGCACTTGCGATTGATGTAGAAATTGCCCACGTGGAACTCGTGTCGAGCCCGCTCGATCCGCATCCGGTCGCGCGAGAAGAGCGAACCGGTCAGGCCGAATTCCGACTCGTTCACGATCTCCAGCCCCTCGTCAAAACTGCTGCACTTCAGCACGCCCAGCACCGGCGCAAAGATTTCTTCGCACGCGATGCGCGACGTCCGCGCCAGCCCCTCGACGATCGTCGGCGGAATGAAGTACCCGCTCGCCGGCACGCGCTGCGTGCCCGCCGGTGAGTTCGCCGCGTTCGGCAGCCCGCCCAACACGATCCGCCCCTCCTTCGCGCCGATCTCGATGTATTCACACGTCTTCTTGTATGCCTTCTGGTCGATCACCGCGCCCATGAAAAAGTTCTCTGCGGTCGTCGTGTCGCCGATGGTGAGCTTCTTGGTGCGCTCAATCACCCGCTCCAGCACCGCGCTATACACATCCTTATGCAGAATCGCCCGCGAGCACGCCGAGCACTTCTGCCCCTGAAAGCCGAACGCCGCAGCGGTAATGCCCTCCGCCGCCGCCTCGATGTCCGCCGTCTCGTCGACCAGGATCGCGTCCTTGCCGCCCATCTCCAGCACGCTGCGCTTCAGCCAGCGCTGCCCAGGCGCAACCTTGCCGCACTTCTCGAAGATCCGCAGCCCGACCTCTTTGCTGCCGGTAAACGACACAAACCGCGTCAGCGGCGACTCAACCAGCGTGTCGCCGATCGCCCCGCCCGGCCCCGGAACAAAATTCAGCACGCCCGCCGGCAGCCCCGCTTCCTCAAAAATCTCGACCATCTTCGCCGCGATCACGGGCGACGTGCTCGCCGGCTTCATCACCACCGTGTTCCCCGCCACAATCGCCGCGCTCGTCATCCCCGTCGTGATCGCCAGCGGAAAATTCCACGGCGGAATGACGACGCCGACGCCCAGCGGGATGTACCGCAGTTCGTTGTCTTCGCCGGGATAGGGCGTAACAGCCTGCGGCCCGCCAAGCCGGATCATCTCGCGCCCGTAGAAGTCGAGAAAGTCGATCGTCTCGCACGTGTCGGCATAGGCCTCGAGCCAACTCTTGCTGACCTCGAAGCACATCCACGCCGACAGCTCATAAACGCGCCGCCGCATGATCGCGGCCGCCTTAAAGAGCACCCGCGCCCGCGTCTCGGGATCGACCCGGCTCCACGTCTTAAATGTCTCCGTCGCGACCCGAAGCGCCGCCTCCGCATGATCGCGCGTCGCGTTCGCAACATGGCCGACCACCGTCTTCGGATCGGCCGGCATGACCGAGTCGATCGTGTCCGGCGTATCGATCTTTTTGTCGCCGATCCGCAACGGATAGCGCTGACCGAGTTGCGCGCGGACCTGCTTCAGCGCCGCGAGCATCGCCTCGCGTGGGCCGGCTTGAGTGAAATCGACATAAGGTTCGGGGCGGTACGGCGTCAGCATGGGAAATCTCCGATGCGGGGTTCACGCTTGCGAATGTTCGCGACAACGCGGATCGCCCCGCATTGTAAGGTGTGTTCGCGCCGCGTTGAGGGGCGTGCGTCGCTCGCCCCGCGCGCGGCGGCTCAAACGCACCATTCGCCCGCCGAGTAGCGACCGGCGGCTCACCGGTCGACAAAGCGTGCGGCGGAGCAGGCGAGCCTGAGGGTCGCGAGCGAGAATCCACGGCCGGAGAGGACGCGGGCCGCTACTTTCAGACCACCGCCACCGCCGATAAGTTGAATCGTACAATTCCATGCACGCCCCTCCGCACCCCGGCGGGAACCCGCCCATGCGCCAAGGCGTATCAAGCACGGACTCCAACCGACCTCGAACTCTCCACTGGAGACGATCATGAAACGAATCTTGTGCAGCGTCGCCGCGATCGCGACCATGCTCGCCATGCCAAACACCACCGCCGCCGCCGGCGCCGACCTGCAAGTCAAGCGCATCGCCCTCTTCAACAGCGGCGTCGGTTACTTCCAGTGCGAAGCCAGCGTGCAGGGCAGCGACACCGCCGAACTCCGCTTTCGCACCGACCAGATCAACGACATCCTGAAATCGCTCGTCGTGCAAGACCTCGGCGGCGGCACCGTCGGCGTCGTCAGCTACGCCTCGCAAGACCCCGTCGACAAAGCCCTCAAGAGCTTCGGCGTCGACATCACCGGCAAACCCTCGCTCGCACAATTGCTCGATCAACTCCGCGGCGAGCCGGTCGAACTCGCCGGCCCTCAGCCCTATCGCGGCGTGATCCTGGGCGTCGAGCGGCAGAAGCGGGCCGTGGGCGACACGGCGATCGATGTCGATGTGCTGACCGTGCTGTCGGAAAGCGGCGCGCGGCAATTCGACTTAAACACGCTCACGGGCATCAAGCTAACCAACGCCAAGGTCAGCGAAGAACTGACCAAGGCCCTCGCCACGCTCGCCAGCAGCCACAACGCCGACAAAAAGAGCGTCACACTCAACTTCACCGGCACGGGACAGCGCAACGTCCGCGCGGCCTATCTGCTCGAAACGCCGATCTGGAAAACCAGCTATCGGCTGGTGCTCTCCGACGACAAAAAGCCGTTTCTGCAGGGCTGGGCCACCGTCGAAAACGCGACCGAGGAAGACTGGAACAACGTGCGGCTGTCGCTCGTGAGCGGCCGGCCGATCTCCTTCCGCATGGACCTCTACACGCCGCTCTATGTGCCGCGCCCGCTGGAACAGCTCGAACTCTATGCGTCGCTGCGGCCGCCGGAGTTTGAGGGGGCGATGGATCGGGCGGAACCCGCGATGAGTTTCGCCCGCAAAGCGGGCCGGGCAGCCGGCGGCATGCCTGGCGCGGCGCCGATGATGGCTGCGCCCACCGAGGCATACTTCGACTCAGCTGCTAACTCTGAATCGGCGATGGACATGGCCAGCAGCGTCGAATCCGTCGCCACCGCTCGCGAAGCCGGCGAGCTCTTCGAATACGTCATCGACGCCCCGGTCACGCTCCCGCGTCAGCACTCGGCCATGCTCCCGATCCTGAACAACGAGGTCGAGGGGACCAAGGTCAGCATCTACAACCCCAGCACCCACCCCAAGCATCCGCTGAACGGCCTGGAGTTCACCAACTCCACCGCCCTCAACCTGATGCAAGGCCCGATCACGGTCTTCGACGGCGGCGTCTACGCCGGCGACGCAAAGCTGCCCAATCTCTCGCCCAGCGAAAAGCGGCTGGTCGCCTACGCGCTCGATCTCTCCACGGAAGTGTCGATCGAGAACAAGCCGACCATCGATCAGGTCATCAGCATGCGCATCTCGAAGGGCACGCTGATCCACAAGCACAAGTATGTGGAGACGCGCGGCTACAGCGTGAAGAACAAAGCCGCCAAGCCGCGCGACGTGATCATCGAGCAGCCCTACGACAGCAGTTGGACGCTGATCGAACCGAAGCAGCCCTATGAGAAGACCGAGCGCCTGCTGCGCTTCAAGCTCACCGTCCCGCCGACGCAGAGCGCTCCGCTGGCGGTATCGCTGGAACGCCTCGGCGAGACCTACATCGCGCTCTCCGATGTCGATTTCGATTCGATCCGCCTCTTCCTGCAGCAGAAGGTGATCTCGCCCAAGGTGAAGGAAGCACTGGAGCGCGTCGTGCAGTTGCGCACCGACCTCGACCGCCTGCAGCGCTCGACCAAGCAATTGGAGACGACGCTGCTCGAAGCCGAGAAAGCCCAGACCCGCGTCCGCGAAAACCTGAAAGCCCTACCCCAAAACACCGACCAATACGCCCGCCAGCTCCAGGCCTTCGACGCCGCGGAAACGCGCATCGAACAGCAGCGCCAACAGGTCGAAGCAGCCCGCAAGGAACAAGAGAGCAAACAGCGCGAGTTGGAGACCTACCTGACCGGCCTTGAGATCGAGTAGCCATTCGACCGACTTCAAGCCGTAGGGTGTGTTGGCGGCGCGACGATCGACGCGCAGGTGTCGAAAAGCGTTACCGCCGTCAACGCACCTATTCAGCCGCACGGGTGCGTTGCACGTAGCGGTCGAGCTGTTGCCGACACTCCACGAGGATTATGCCTCCTTGCGTTGGGCGCGTTCGGCGTTAGCCTCCGCTCGAATATGCTCGAAAAGTCGTATATCGTCGCGCAACTCGCCGATATCTTCGCAGAGAGGCACGCTAGAAACCTCACGGCCCAAGGCAGCCGGGATCACTACGGATTCTCCGTGGTAAATCTCTCAGATGATCTAAGCACCTTCGACCTGGTGATGACGCTTAAGGCAGGCCAGCGATACTGTTGCATGGGATGGCCTTGTCATATCGGAGTTGATAGTGCGGAATACTGGCTTCCAATTCGCGCGGAGCTCTCAAGGCGCGGGTTGGGCGAACTGCCGACGCTAACCGTGCGCACGCTTCGTTTCGTGATCGAGGACGGTGCGTTCGTTGGCCTCCGGGATGAATGTCGGAGGCGGAACGCCTTTCAGTACGAAGTTGGCCCATTCATCGAAGGGCAAGACGCATAGTCGCGCGGCGCGCAACGTCGGGGTGCGCGTGGAGCAAATCTAACTTCCGTGTTCGCGACCATAACAAATGCAACTACCCGCGCGGCATCCCGAACTCGTAAAGACTCTTTCCAAACATCCCCACGATCTGATCCGTCAGATCGTGAATCATCGTGTTGTCGAAGCGCGTCTCGGCCCACGCAATCGTCAGGCCGTCGCGCTGACGCGATTCCGCCCGACAGAAGCGTCGTCCGTTCGGCGCGCTGATCTGGAAATCGCTAATGAAATGTCTCGACCAAAGCGACCACGGCCGGGCCTCGGCGCGGAACCGTGCGATCACACGGCGGCCGACATCGCCCCGCAGCGGCACCCATTCGTACCACGGCCACGGCGACAGCGCGAGGTCGAAGCCGTGGTGATAATGGAGCCGAATGAGATCCTCGCCCGTCGGATCGTGAGCCATAATCAGGGCTCCGCAGTCGCTTTGGGCGAACATGCAGCAAGCACCGTCGATCACACATTCGAGCGCATCGTCGATCTGATCGATATCAAACCCCTCGACCATCATCTCGTAAGGCCGCTGAATGCGTTCGCGAATCCGGGTGAGCGGTCGAACCGTTCTCGTGCGAAACATGGGACGCCCCAGCTGAGAGTTCGCCATACTACGAACGAGGGAACTAACCGAGTTTTATGGCAGGGTATTCCGCAAGTGTGCGGCGGGAACGCGCCGCGTTCCAGCCGCCGAACGCAAAGCAATATCGTGCGCCCCCCGCCAAGCCCCAAACACACCCTGCAAAACCGACTACTTCGCCCCCTTCTCCGCCGGCTGAGCCGCCGGCGTCACCGACTTGCTCGGCGAAGCCACCGCATCCGCGATCTTCTTCGCCGCCGCCGCGTCCTTCACGCGCTCCAGCGTAAACGCCGTGCCATGCTCCACTTCCTTGCCCTCCTTGTGCGCACGCCAGTCGGCGACGATGTGGTCCGCATCGGCCAGCGTCAGCGTCAGCGAATGAATGTGCATGTCGCTCGGCTTCATGTTCGTCCCGTCGACAAAGTCGAACTTGATCGTCGCCGAATCGTTCAGGCTCACGGCCTTCATCCGCGGCTGATTCCCCAGCGCGCAATAGTGCGTCATCATCAGCTGCTCGCCATCAAGGTGATACATGCTCACCATCTCGTGCGGCTCGCCGGGCATCAGAAACTCCGCCACCGCGCTGCCGCCCGACACCACGCGATAAAAAACGTGCGTGTCCGGCTTGCCGTCGCCGTTCTCGTCCCCGCTCTGCCACGAGCCTTCCAGCGTCTTCAGCCGGTCCAGCCACGCCTTCGCCGGCGTCGTTGAACCCGCCTTCGCAGCGTCCGCCGCGGGCGGAGTGTCGCTCCAGGCGATCGCACCGGCGGCCAATACAGCGACAGTGCTCACGGACAGAAATCGGCGAAGCATGGGGTGGTCTCCTTTCGGGGGTGCGGGGGCCAAAATGGCCACAGGCGCGCGACTCGCTGCCACGCGGTCGCGTCGCCAGCCGAGTCATCGACGGTGAAAGCATTGAAAGTATACCCGGAGCCCGCTTTTATGAGGCTCCCTTGACCCGCCCGACGATTGAACCCATAATCCACTTGATTGATGTATCAACCAACAGTCGCGTACACGAACCGGAACGACTGACTGCCATGCATCGCAAGCCCGCCACAACCCCGCTCGTCGACCTCCCGATCGGCACCCGCGCCAGCGTCCGCGCCCTGCGCGAAACCGATCCCGCCGCCCGCCGCCTGATGGAGCTCGGCGTCGTGCCCGGGGCCGCCATCGAACTCACCGGCTACGCCCCGCTCGGCGGCGCGATCCGCGTCCGCCTTGGCGGACACCAAATCGCGCTTCGTCGCGAAGAGGCCGCATTAATCGAAATTCGCCTCGGCTCGTGGAACGAAGACGTCGCCGATGCCGCAGGCAGCGGCCCGACAGGCGACGGCACAGGCGCGACGGTCGCGTCCAGCGCCGCCCGCGTCTTCGCCGCCTGACCCCCATGGCCCGCGCGCAGCCCTCCTCGCCAGCGCGCGACTCCGCCAGACTCGTCCCCATTTCCATCGCCGGTCGCGTCCCCCGCGTTGCGCTCGTCGGCGCCCCCAACACCGGAAAAACTTCACTCTTCAATGCCCTCACCGGCTTCCGCCGACACGTCGCCAACTACCCCGGCGTCACGGTCGATGTCGCCGAAGGCCCGATCCGCGGACTGCCGACGCGCATCGACCTGCTCGATCTGCCCGGCTGCTACAGCCTCGACGCCGTCGCGCCCGACGAGCGCGTCACCGTGCAGGTGTTGCAAGGCGCCGCCCACCAGCGCGGCGCGCCCGAGGCGATCCTCGTCGTCGTCGACGCGGCCGATCTGCGTCGAACGATGTTCCTCGCTCACCAGGTGCTCGAACTCGGCCGCCCCACCGTCGTCGCGCTCAACATGATCGACGTCGCCCGGCGGCGCGGCCTCGCGATCGATTGCGATGCACTCGCAAAGTCGCTCGGCTGCCCCGTCGTCGCCGTCTGCGCCCCGAATCCCGACACGCTCCCGCCGCTGCGCGCCGCGATCGCCGCAGTGCTTCAGGCCGCGCCGCGCGAAAATGCCAAGCAGCCGCCCGCGCGCAAAGAGAGCTACGCCGACGCAGCCGCACGCCGCTTTCGCGAGATCGACGCGCTGCTCTCCGGCGTGATGCGACAGGTCGGCAAGGCGCAGATCCCCTGGAGCGAGCGCATCGACGACTGGCTCACGCACCGCTGGTTCGGATTCCCGCTGCTGCTGCTCGTCCTCTTCACCATCTTTCAATTGCTCTTTGTCGGCGCGCAGCCGCTCACCGACGGCATCGACGCCGGCGCTCAGGCCCTTTCCAATTTCGTCGCCGCGCGGCTCAGCGACGGCCCCTTGCGCAGCCTCATCTGCGACGGACTCATCGGCGGCGTCGGCGGCGTGGTCGTCTTCCTTCCACAGATCATGCTGCTCTTCGCCGCCATCGCTGCGTTGGAGGATTGCGGCTATCTGGCGCGGGCCGCATTCATGCTCGATCGCCCCATGCGCCTCATCGGCCTCAGCGGACGCACCTTCATCCCCCTGCTCTCCGCCTTCGCCTGTGCCGTGCCCGCGATCCTCGGCGCTCGCAGCATTCCCCATCGCGGCGAACGATTCCTCACGATCTTGCTCGCGCCATTCATGAGCTGCTCGGCCCGGCTGCCCGTCTATGTGCTCTTCATCGCCGCATTCGTGCCCGACCAACGGCTGCTCGGCGGAGTCGTCGGCGTGCAGGGACTGGTCATGTTCGCGATGTACCTCGTCGGCGCCATGGCCGCGATCCCGCTCGCCTGGCTGATCCGTCGCACCGTTCTGCGCGGGGCGGCGGCGCCATTTGTCCTCGAGCTGCCGAGCTATCAGCGCCCGCGGCTGCGCGCCATTTACGAGCGCGTCATCGCCGCGGCCCGCGAGTTTCTCTGGCGCGCGGGCACGCTCATCGTCATCGTCAATCTCATCGTTTGGGCCCTGGCCTATTTCCCACGATCAACCGCCACCGCCCAGCGCATCGCCGCCGAGCCCGGTTTCGCGGCCGAAAGCGACGAAGTCCGCGCCGCCCGCTTGCAGGCGGCCTATCTCGAAGACAGCTATCTCGGCCGCGTCGGTCACTGGATCGAGCCCGCCGTGCGGCCCATCGGCTGGGATTGGCGCATCGGCATGGCCGCGGCCGCCGCCTTCCCGGCCCGCGAAGTCGTCATCGGCACGATGGGCACGATCTTCGGCCTCGGCGCCGATCAGGACGAATCCTCGACCTCGCTCCGCGATGCCCTGCGCTCCGCAACCTGGCCCGACGGCCGCCGCCTCATCACGCTCCCCACCGCACTCTCGATCATGGTCTTCTTCGCACTCTGCGCGCAGTGCTCCAGCACGCTCGTCGTGATGGGACGCGAGCTGCGAAGCTGGCGCTGGCCCGTGATCTCGTTTATCGGCATGACCACCATCGCCTATCTCGGATCATGGGTCGTCTTCAACGTCGCCGCCGCGCTGCTCCACGCCTGACCCCCGCCGTTTTCAATGTCCGCCACAACGATCGGCCCCTCGCAATAACAAACCACCCCCGGCGTTTGACGACGCAACCACCCGCGCCCGGAGAAACATCGATGCCGCGCCTTGCATTGCTACTGGGACTGTTCTGGTCCATCTCCGCATCGGCCCAGGTCGTGCTGCGCCCCGTGCTTCCGCTCGCCACCGACCCCGAAATCTCCACCGACCTGAACCCACACGCCGTGGCCATCGATCTCGGCGCCGCCCACGCCGACGTCCTATACGTACACCTCGTCGGCAGTTGCGGCACCCCGGCGGCAAACCTCGAGATCATGCGTCACGCCGCCGCCCTCGGCCTGCACGGCGTCAGCCTCAGCTATCCCAACTGCCCCGCCGTGGGCGATCTCGCGCAGGGATCGAGTGATCCGAATGTCCACGAGCAAATCCGCATGGAGCGACTCTACGGCGTCGATACCTCGCCGCTCGTCTCGGTCGCGCGCGCCGACTCCATCGAAAATCGCCTGATTCGATTGCTGCAATATCTCGATGCCAACTTTCCCGCCGAGAACTGGGCGCAATTCCTCGCCGACGGCGCGCCGCGCTGGTCCCGCATCATCGTCGGCGGACATTCGCAAGGAAGCGGCCACGCCGGCCTGCTGACCAAGCATCACGCACTGCACGGCGCGCTCTTCTTCGGCGGCCCCGGCGATGGCTTCGCCGGCGGCGATGTCGCGCCGTGGGTCTTCGAACCCTCGCTGACCTCCGCCGCGAATATGGTCGGTTTCACCCATCGCAACGATTCGCTCTTCCCCCGCGCCACCGCCACCTACGACGCCTTTGAGTTAGACACGTTCCCGCCGATGGTCAATGTCGACACCATCGCGCCGCCCTATCGCGACTCGCATCAGTTCACGAGCTTGGCCGCGCCCGGCCGCCCGGGAGAGTTTCATGGCTGCGTCGTCGTCGATGTAAACCTGGCCCGCCTCCCCGACGGCACCCCGCTCTACCAGCCGGTCTGGACGCAGATGTTCCAGATCGCCCTCTCACAGCCCGGCGACTCGCTCGGCGATATGAACTGCGACGGCGTCACATCCGTCGGCGACATCTCGGCATTCGTTCTGGCGCTGACCAACGCAAACGCCTACGCCGTAGCTTGGCCAAACTGCAACATCCAGCGCGGCGACCTCAACGCCGACGCAGTCGTCACCGTCGGCGACATCGCCGGATTCGTCGAGTTACTGACAAACCCGTAACAGCTCCTCCGCGCCGTAGCGGCCCGCGGCCCGCAGACCGACGACAACGCCTCACGAAAACGCTTCTGCATTCTTCATTCTGCATTCTGCATTTCCCCCAAGCCCGCGCCGCAACTACGACGACCACTCGCCCAGCCCAAACCGCAGCGCCCACGCAAACTGCAACACCAGGCACGCCGCCAGAAATCCATGCCGCAGCCCGATCGGCGCTCGTCGCACCGCCCACGCCGCCAGCGCCGGCCACAGCCCCACTGCCAGCACGACATAGCGCGAAATCGGCTGCACGCCAAAATTCGCCCCGCCCGACGCGATGTATGCCTGCACGAAGATCAGCGGACCCAGCGCCAACAGCGCGCGATAGCTCGCCGGCACAAATCGCATCGCAACCAGGCTCAGCAGCACTACGCCGAGATTGGTCACCATGTTCCATGCAAACGGGTCGAGCAGTGAGATCAGGCTGATCGGAAACTCCGGCGAAAGCAGCGCATTGCGAAAATGCTTGAACTGCTCAAACACCGGGGCCAGCGTCAGAAATGCGGGCCAGTCGGCGCGATTTTCCGTCTGCACCCAGCCGGTGCGAAAATTCTCAAAGTAAACCAGCGCCGACCCGAAGCGCCATTGCAGAAACCCCGCATACGCCGCCGCCCCCGCCGCGCCGAGCGCCAGCAGCGCGACCGCCGCCGGCACGGCGCGAACTCCGCCGCCGCGCCGCACCCAATGCGCCAGCGCCACTGTCGGCGCCAGC
>JALHOX010000089.1:0-1848 GCA_022842805.1 Phycisphaerae bacterium
CGCCCTTTGATCGCATCGAAGCGAAGCCGCCGCAGCGGCCGGCCGAGCGGGTTTATGACGTGGTCACGGCCGCGAAGCAGGGTCAATATGACGTCCGCGATCTGCTGGCCCATGTCGTCGACGAGGGCAGCTTTGAGGAATACAAGGCCGATTATGGCCAGTCGATCGTCTGCGGCTTTGCGCGCATCGACGGGTGGAGCGTCGGCATCGTCGCGAATCAGAAGAAGGTGGTGAAGCCGGCGAAGGGGGCGATGCAGTTTCCGAGCGTCATTTACGTCGACTCGGCCGACAAGATGGCCCGCTTCATTCTCGACTGCAACCAGCTCAAGACGCCGCTGATTTTCGTTCAGGACGTCAACGGCTTCATGGTCGGCAAGGACAGCGAGCAGGACGGCATCATCCGCAGCGGGGCCAAGGTCGTGAACGCGGTCAGCAACAGCGTCGTGCCCAAGATCACGCTGATCACCGGCGGTAGCTTTGGCGCGGGCAACTACGCCTTGTGCGGCAAGGCCTATGACCCGCGGTTCATCTTCGCCTGGCCCATGGCCAAATACGCGGTGATGAGCGGCGGCAGCGCGGCCAAGACTTTGCTCGAAGTTGAAATCGCGAGTCTGAAGCGCAAAGGCCACGAGCCCGACGCGGCCGAGCTGCGCGAATTGGAGCAGCGCATCACCGCGAGCTACGAGAAGCAGATGGACATTCGCTACGCCGCGGCGCGCGGCTGGGTCGATGCGATCCTGTTCCCCGAGCACACGCGGCGGACGCTGTCGCTGGCGTTGGAGGCGGTGGCGTACATCGGCGATTTGCCGCCTCTGAAGACCGGGGTGCTGCAGGTTTAATGCACAGGCTTTGAGTTCGCGCTAACAGGTTGTTAACATCGCTGCCCAGGATGGTTGCGGGTGCCCCGGAGGCATCCACAACCGGTCGTATAGCGATGGGAGCGCCGCCACAACCATGAGTGCAACGAGCATCGCCCCCTATCTCGACCGCATCATCAACGGCGACTGCGTAAAGGGCATGGCCGCTTTGCCCGAGCAGTCGGTCGACCTCGTCTTTGCCGACCCGCCGTTCAACATCGGCTACGACTACGACATTTACAAGGATCGCCGCTCCGCCGACGAATATCTGAAGTGGTCGGAGGCGTGGATTCGCGGCGTTCATCGCATCCTCAAGCCCGACGGCACCTTCTGGCTCGCCATTGGCGATGAGTACGCCGCCGAGCTCAAGGTCCTCGCCACGCGCGACGTCGGCTTTCATTGCCGCAGTTGGGTCGTTTGGTTCTACACCTTCGGCGTTCACTGCACGCAGAAGTTCACCCGCAGCCACGCGCACGTGTTTCACTTTGTGAAGGATTCGAAGAACTACACCTTCAACGCGCCGGAGACCCACGTTCCCTCCGCCCGTCAGCTTGTCTATGGCGACAAGCGCGCCGCGCCGGGCGGGCGAATGCCCGACGACACGTGGATGGCGCCCGGCCACATCCCCGAGGGCACGCCGATCTTCGGCGGCTTTTATCTGCGCCCGCAGGACCTGCCCGAACAGTTTCCGCCCGACAGCGACACGTGGTATTTCTCGCGCGTCGCGGGCACCTTTGCCGAACGCCGCGGTTGGCACGGCTGCCAGATGCCCGAGCAACTGCTGGGCCGCATCATCCGCGTCAGCTCGCGCGAGGGCGAGATCGTGGCCGACCCCTTCGGCGGCAGCGGCACGACGCTCGCGGTCGCAAAGAAGCTGGGGCGACGCTACATCGGCTTTGAACTTTCAGAGAGCTACGCCAAGAACATCGAAACGCGGCTGGCGACGATCTCGGCGGGCGAGCCGCTGGTTGGGCCTGAACGTCCGGAGCTG
>JALHOX010000089.1:1858-8676 GCA_022842805.1 Phycisphaerae bacterium
GGGGGCGGGACGCGCCTCGAAACTAGCGGCCCGCACCGCTCAGGAAGCAACGTCGCCGCGCGCGAAGGCGAAGGAAAAAGCAGCGAAGATCGAGACGAAGCCGACGAGCCGGAAGAAGAAGGCGAGCCGCGCGACGGAGACGACCCGGCAGCTGGGCTTCCTGCCGCCGGAGGCACAGTCGGCGGTGGGGTAGGCGTCGTTCACGTGAAACAGCGCTGCTTGAGCGGGAGGCGGGATTCGATCAGGCGCTGATCGAATACGAAGGAATCGTCTGCTTCGACGCGCCAGCGTCCGCCGAGGCGGCGGTTTAGCTCCTGGGCGATCTCGAAAAAGCTGGCACCGTGAGCGGCGTTGCTGTCGAAGTGAAATCGTCCGGCAAGATTCGGGTCCGCGGTGTGGGGCTGGTCGGGGGAACGCTGGTCGGCGAAGGCCCGTTGGGCGAGGTCGGCGAGTCCGCGGGTCGTGTCGGCTAGAAACGAGCAGGCCGGCAGCCATCGGCGGCTGGCGCGGATGACGCCGTCGTCGCGCATTTTCTGTTCCAGATAGGCCAGCATCTGATTTCCGGTGAACAGCTCTGCGTCCGGCGCGGCGGGCGGTGGGTTGGTGGACGCATCGGCGGCGGTTGGGGCGTTTCCGCGCGGCTCGTGCGGGCTGGTTGCGGATGGCTTCCGGGCCGCGAGCAAATCCGCGATCTGCCAGCCGAGCCGCACGACTGCCGCTGTCGGATGGGCGGCGAGGACGCGCTCTTCGGCGATGCGCTTTTCGTATCCGTAGCCGTGGGCGGCGTCGGGCGGCGAGTCGATCGTGAAGGGGCCGCGGGCGGCGTCGGAGAAGACCATCGCCGTGCTGGTGAAAACGAGGGGCGATCGCCGCGCTGCGCAGGCCTCCGCCAGGCGGGCCGGCCACTCGACGTTGATCCGCCAGCCTTCGTTGTCCAGCCCGCGCGGCGAAGAGGCGATGGCCAGGTGGAAGACGGCATCGGCCCGCGCCGCGTCCAACACGCGAGAAATCGCCTCCGAATGGTCCACATTCGCGCTCCAGGAATAGGGCCACGTCGTTACGCCGCGCGTTGCGAGTTCGCGCTGCAGGGCCCGGCCTACCGTTCCGTTCGCGCCGCTGACCAATGCCGTCTTCATGGGCGAAAGCGTAACGAACCAAACCTGGCGCAGGTGAGCACCGTCAGCCGGGGGGCGAGCCCGCGCGGATCGCGTGGCGATCGCTCGCGACGCGGCGCTGGCACGCGCCACAAATTTGCTCATGGAGAATGCCGCACCCCTGCGCCCCCCACCACCCCCCTGCCACCCGTCAGCCGCCGCGATCCGTCGGCCCGAGAGCCGCGAGCCGACGCTGCTTGTCATTCGCTATTCGCTATTCGGCGGTTGCGATTTATGATCTCTGCATGTGCCCGCCGAGCGCGGGTCGCATTCAACTGTCCGAAGGACAAGCAAGGCTCCCCGATGTCGCAAACCAACGCATCCACCGAAGCCGCCGGCTCTTCCGGCGCCGCCGTTCAGATTCTGCCGCGCGTCGTCGTTCGCTTTGCGGGCGACTCGGGCGACGGCATGCAATTGGCGGGCACGCAATTCACCAACACCAGCGCCGTTTTTGGGAACGACGTGAGTACGCTGCCCGACTTTCCGGCCGAAATCCGCGCCCCCGCCGGCACGCGGCCGGGCGTATCGGGCTTTCAGATCAGCTTTAGCAGCGAGCAGATTCGCACGCCCGGCGACGAGCTGGATGCGCTGATCGCGATGAACCCCGCGGCGCTGCTGACCAACATCGACGACCTGCGCGAGGGCGGGCTGCTGATCGTCAACAGCGACGAGTTCACGGCGCAAAACTTCGCCAAGGCCAAGGTGGCGAGCGACCCGCTCGACAGCCCGCGCTACGAGCGCTATCGCGTGCATAAGGTGCCGATCACGCTGCAGACGCGCGAGGCGGTGAAGGAGTCGGGCCTGGGCGCCAAAGACGCCGAGCGCTGCAAGAACTTTTACGCCCTGGGCCTGGTGTACTGGCTCTACGACCGTCCGCTCGACACCACGCTGGGCTGGATTAACGAAAAATTCGGGAAAAAGCCGCAGGTGGCGCAGGCCAATACGCTGGCGCTGAAGGCGGGCTTCAACTTCGGCGACACGGCGGAGATCTTCCCGCTGCGCTATCGCGTGGCGCGGGCGAAGCTGCCGGCGGGGAAGTATCGCAACATCATCGGCAACCAGGCGCTTGCGATCGGCCTCGTCACTGCCGCGCGGCTGGCGAAGAAGCCGCTGTTTTACGGCACGTATCCGATCACCCCGGCCAGCGACATTCTGCACGAGCTGGCGCACTACAAGAACTTTGACATCCGCACGTTTCAGGCGGAAGACGAGATCGCGGCGATCTGCTCGGCGATCGGCGCGTCCTACGCGGGCGCGATCGGCGTTACGGGCAGCAGCGGTCCGGGCATTGCGCTGAAGCAGGAGGCGGTCGGACTGGCGGTGATGACAGAACTGCCGCTGCTGATCCTGAATGTGCAGCGGGCCGGACCGAGCACGGGTATGCCGACCAAGACCGAGCAGGCGGATCTGTGGCAGGCGGTGCTCGGACGCAACGGCGAATGTCCGGTGGCGGTGATCGCCGCGCAGTCGCCGGCCGATTGCTTTGACACGGCGATCGAGGCGACGCGGATCGCGCTGCAGTACATGACGCCGGTGTTTGTGCTGTCCGATGGGTATGTGGCGAACAGCTCAGAGCCGTGGCCGATCGTGAAGGCGAGCGACTTGAAGCCGATCGAGGTGAAGCACGCGGTGGGGATCGGCGGCGGCGCGAATGGAGCAAACGGCGCGGAAGACTCGGCCCCGTTTCAGCCGTACGCCCGCGACGCGCGGGGTGTGCGGCCGTGGGCGATTCCGGGGACGCCGGGGCTGCGGCACCGCATCGGCGGCCTCGAGAAGGCGGACCTGACCGGCGAGATCAGCTATGACGCCGCGAATCATCAGCGCATGACCGACTTGCGGGCGGCGAAGATCGCCAACATCGCGCGTGAGATTCCGCCGCAGGAGGTCTATGGCGACGCCGACGGCGAACTGCTGGCGGTGAGCTGGGGCGGGACGTTTGGTGCGGTGCGGACGGCGATCGACCATGTCCGCGCCGCCGGCCGCCGCGCGGGTCATCTGCACCTGCGCTGGCTGAACCCGCTACCGAACGACACCGAAGCCATCCTGCGCCGCTTCAAGCGCGTGATCGTCTGCGAGCTCAACATGGGGCAACTACAGCAGCTGATCCGCGGCAAGTTCGCGATCGACGCAGCGGGTTATCACAAGGTGCAGGGCAAGCCGTTTACGGTGGCGGAGCTCGTGCGGGCGTTTGGGTAAGCGGCGCGTTCGATGCGCTGCGAACGCAGGCGGAGTGCGTCGTCGTCTGCGCAAGTGGCAGACGACATCTGCAGCGAATCGCGCTGGATGTGAGCGGCGGACAGTTGAGGTACAGGAATGGACGCCTTCGCGCCGACGACGAGAGCGACGCTGGAATTCGGCGATAAAGGGTCATTTAGCAAAACCATCTCGGAAGCCGATGTGTTTGCGTTCGCCGATGCTTCCGGCGATCACAATCCGCTGCATATCGATGAGGAATACGCGCGGCGAAGTGTTTTCGGGCGACGCATCGTGCACGGCATTCTCACGGCGGGCATCATTTCGACGCTGCTGGGGGCGGTGATTCCGGGATTGGGGACGATCTTCGTCGAGCTGCAGATTCGGTTTCTGAAGCCCGTTTACCTGGGAGACACCGTCACCGCGAACGGGACCGTAACGGAGATCATCAACCCGAAGCGCGTGCGTTTGTTTGTCGCCTGCGTCAACCAGCATGGGGAGGATGTGGCGATCGGTAACGCCATCGTCATTCCGCCGAAGGAGACGCGCGTGATCGGCGCGGCGACCGAAGAGCGTTCGGCCTGAATCAACGTGTGGTAGAAAGTTCGATGAATGTGCGTGCACGCTTGCGGCGAACGCGGCGGGGCTACTTGCGGGGGTTCGGCAACTCCCAGCGCCACACCGCCCCGTCCTCGACATGTTGCACGACGCCGATGCAGCGAAAGCCGCAGCGGTCGAGGATGCGCGTGGATGGGCCAGGTTGCGGCAGGGTGTGAGCGATGATCGTCAACGCGCGGCCATCGCGGCAGGCGATTTCGATCAAGTATCGCGCCATCGCGGTTGCGTAACCGCGTCGTTCGAAGGGTGGGAAGGTGAAGTAGGCGATTTCGGGCGTGCCCGCCGCGCCGGGGCCGTCGGCGAAGCCGCAGGTGCCGATGACCTGCCGCGAGACCGAGTCGATGGCGAGGTAACCGCCGAATGGCTCCGGTCTGGGGCGGCGATCAACCAGTTGCAATGTCTGCTCTGCGACGCCGCGAATCAGCTCCCATTCGTTGCCGGGATTCGCTGAATAGCGATGCTCAAACTCAGCCGCGCCATCATGCAACGCCTGCGCCACGGCCGTGTCGATCGGAAGCAGCTCCACAACCGGCGGCGGCGATGCGCCTGGTTCGATTCGCATAGCGGCGCAGGATACACGGCGCTACGGATAGAGCCGCGTCTCGCGCCAGCCGCCTTCGATCCGCTCGAACAAACGGCGATCGTGTAGCCGGAAGGCGCCGGCCTTCCAGAACTCGATCGCGTGAGGCACGACGCGAAAGCCTGACCAGACCGGGCTGCGCGGGATGGCGCCGCCGAGGTGGCGGCCCTCGATCCTGGCGACTTCGAGCAGGAGAGCCATGCGGCTTTTCAGCGGGCGGCTTTGGAGCGACGCCCAGGCGCCGAGCTGGCTGCCGCGCGGGCGCGTCGCGAAATAGGCGTCGGCCTCGGCATCGCTGACCGGCTGGGCGACGCCGCGGACGTGTACCTGGCGTTGGAGCTCGCGCCAGTAGAAGGTGAGCGCGACGTTTGGATTTGAACGGATCGCGACGCCCTTACGGCTTTCGAGATTGGTGTAGAAGACGAAGCCGCGCTCATCGAATTCTTTGAGCAGAACCATGCGCGTTGAGGGGCCGCCGTCGGGGTCGATCGTCGCGAGGCACATCGCGTTGGGGTCGCGCATGCCGGTGGCGACGGCGGCGTCGTAGACCTTTCGGAACAGCTCGATCGGATTGCGCTCGCTCATGGCGGCCTCTGTTCGGCTCGACGACCGAATCGGCGGGTGGAACCCGCCGTATCGCGTCGCCCTACGCCAGCTCGCGAAACTTCGCGGTGAAGTGTCGCAGCGAGGGCGGCGCTTCGACGATCTCCAGCGGGCGGAGCTGCGGGCGGTGGGCATGCGTTTCGATGATGGCTTCGATCACGTAGTCGATGTGGCTTTGGGTGTAGACGCGCCGCGGAATCGCCAGGCGCACCAGCTCCATCGGCGGCCGCACGCCGCTCGCGCCGAACATGACGCTGCCGATCTCGCAGGCGCGGATACCGGCGTGGCGATAGAGCCCGCACACCAGCGCCTGCCCCGGAAATCGCTCGGGGGGGATGTGCGGGCAAAAGGCGGCGGCGTCGATGTAGATCGCGTGGCCGCCGGGCGGCTCGACGATCTGAATTCCGGCGGCGAGGAGCTTTTCGCCGAGATATTCGGCGCTGCGAATGCGGTAGTGCAGATAGTCTTCGTCGACGACTTCGACGAAACCCTGCGCCATCGCTTCGAGGTCGCGGCCGGCCATTCCGCCGTATGTCAGATAGCCCTCGGTGAGGATCAGCAATTCATCGGCGCGGCGTACGAGGTCGGCATCGCGCAGCAGCAGCAGGCCGCCGATGTTGACGAGGCCGTCTTTCTTGGCGCTGATGGTCGCGCCGTCGGCCAGGTCGAACATCTCGCGGACGATCTCGCGCACGCTGCGGTGTTGCTGGCCCGGTTCACGCGTCTTGATGAAGTACGCATTTTCGGCGAAGCGGCAGGCGTCGAGGAAAAGCGGCAGCTTGTGACGATCGCAAACTTGCCGCACGGCGCGGATGTTGGCGAGGCTAACGGGCTGTCCGCCGCCGCTGTTGTTGGTGACGGTGAGCATCACGACGGGGATGCGGTCGGCGGCGCGCGTGCCGGCGGGGCATTGCTCGGCGATGAGGCGCTCGAGCGCGGCGACGTCCATATTGCCCTTGAACGGATGGCGCGTCGTCGCGGAACGGCCCTCGGCGCAGAGCAAGTCGACGGCCTTGGCGCCGGAGTGTTCGACGTTGGCGCGGGTCGTGTCGAAGTGGCTGTTGTTGGGCACGATCTTGCCCGGACCGCCGAGCAGTTCGAAGAGGATGCGTTCGCTGGCGCGGCCCTGATGGGTGGGGAGGATTTCGCTGAAGCCGGTGAGGTCGCGCACGCTGCGCTGCAGAGCGAACCAGCTCTGCGCACCGGCGTAGGACTCGTCGCCGCGCATGATGCCGGCCCATTGCAGGCTGCTCATGGCGCCGGTGCCGCTGTCGGTGAGCAGATCGATCAGCACGTCTTCAGCGCGCACGCGAAAGAGGTTGAAATCCGCGGCGCGGAGGATCTCCTCGCGCTGGGCGGCGGTCGTCATGCGGATCGGCTCGACGACCTTGATGCGAAACGGCTCGATGATGGTTTTCATGACTTGCACTTCATGCTGTGCGACACCGCGCTGAAACCGGTGTGCCACCCGACCCTGGCGATTGCCGTGGAAACATGGTTCGCAGCGACATTTACACTGCTGGTCGCCAGCATCCCCGCTGTCCGCCGGATCTGCAACCATCTCCGGAAAGCCTAAGACCGCGGCGGCGGCGGCGTCTTTCGCCGGGCCGGCAACGAGCGTCGCCGGCGTATCGCCTGCGACGGAGTGCGGGCCGAGCGTTACGACGCAC